>CAZLUY010000655.1:0-2082 GCA_964562785.1 uncultured Limnohabitans sp.
CCTTGATCCCGGAGATGACCCTGGCCTGAGTGTAATCAGATATTTCCACGCTTCCAAGTTCATTGACAAAGCGACGCAGATGCTCCAATTCTAATTTCAGAGGACTTTTGTCCTTGAAATTCTGGCTAGCGTAATTTGCCAGCTTTCTTACGTCCCGCTCATAGGCCTCGATGGAGTTTTGGCTTAAGGAGCGCTCCAATTTAAGGTAATGGCGAAATCGCTTGATGTAATTCTCCCAGGTGCTACTCATTAACTAAGAATAAAACTTGAAGGGAAAATAGATCGGAAACTTTGAAGGGTCAAATCTGCGACTTACTATACTTCAGATTCAGATTCTTTTTACTTTAGCCAAAGAACTTAACAAGCCCGGCTTTGAAAATACAAATCATCAACGGTCCCAACTTGAATCTCCTCGGTAAGCGAGAGCCAGAAATCTATGGCACTAGCTCATTTGAAGATTATTTTGGTCAATTGAAGTCAGAGTATTCTAATGTAGAACTTCACTACTATCAGAGTAATGTAGAGGGAGAATTGATCGATAAAATCCATGAAGTAGGTTTTTCATTTGATGCCATATTGTTGAACGCCGGAGGATATACACATACTTCCGTAGCTATTTCAGATGCCATCGCCAGTGTAACCACGCCTGTGCTGGAAGTTCACATCTCTAATATTTACAAAAGGGAAGAGTTCAGGCACAAGAGCATTATTTCAAAGGAATGCGTTGGAATGATCTCTGGCTTGGGCTTAAAAGGATATTCTTTGGGTATCAACTATTTTCTCTAAATCTCTACCTATGTTGACTTTTGCAGCTGGACCGTCCAAGGTTTATGATTCCATGCCCAAATACCTTCAGGATGCCTATCAGGAAGGAGTATTAAGTATCAATCATAGAAGTGATCAATTCATGCGTCTCTATCAGGAGACTGAGCAATTGATGCGTGACAAACTTCATATGCCGGAGGATTATAAGCTGTTGTTCACTTCCTCGGCAACTGAAAATTGGGAGATTATTTCCCAAAGCATTGTTCAATCCGCTAGCTACCATATTTACTCAGGGTCTTTCGGAGGAAAGTGGATCAAATTTGCAAAGCATATCAATCCTCAAAGCGAAGAGCTAAAACTATCCGCGGATGAGCCTATCCCTGTAGAGGGGCTAAACATCTCAGAAGAGTTTGATTTGATTGCGATCACTCAAAATGAGACATCCAATGCCTCTCAGGTTCCAATGGACGTCCTTGGGGCAATCCGGGATAAGTATCCGGAGAAGTTGATCGCAGTGGATACCACGTCTTCTATGGGAGGAATAGAGCTGGACTTTTCTTTGGCCGATATCTGGTATTCCTCGGTGCAAAAATGCTTTGGTCTTCCCGCGGGCTTAGGAATCTTGATTTTGTCTCCCAAGGCAATTGAAGCCTCAGATAATAAAGGAGAGGCAGGCCGATACAATAGCTTGAGTTTTATGCTCAAGAATTCTGATGGCTATCAAACGCATTACACCCCCAATGTTTTTGGAATTTATTTATTGAATCGAGTGCTAAAGGACCTATCGGAAATTCAGCACGTGGACGCAGGTCTACGCAGAAGGATCAAGAAGCTTGAAGACTGCATCATCAATTCAAAATTCATGAGGCTTTTGGTGCCAAATTCCGAAACGAGAAGCACAACTGTTTTAGGTGTTACAGGATCAGAAGAGACAATTAGCAAAGTAAAAGCTGATGCCCTGGAGGTCGGGTTTCAATTGGGCAGTGGATACGGCCCATTAAAACCTACTTCTTTTCGTGTAGCGAATTTCCCTGCCATTACAGATCAGGAGATTGATGGGTTGATTGAGTTCTTATCCAGGTATTGACCCCAATATTTTCTTTTTAGAAAGCAGCAAGGAACTAGCTTTCGATCTGGAAATATCTACTTTTGCGGCATGTTTGATTTGAAGGAAATATTATCAGTGTCGCTTATCCTCTTTTCGGTGATTGATATACTCGGTTCTACTCCGATAATCATCAATTTGAGGAAGAAAGCAGGTCATATTCAGTCAGAGAAGGCTACTTTGGTTGCTGGTGCTCTGATGATCATTTTTCT
>CAZLUY010000656.1:0-2390 GCA_964562785.1 uncultured Limnohabitans sp.
CGGGTCGCTATAGCAGTGTTAATTCCTATTAGTTCACCTGCTAGGTTAACCAGAGCCCCACCTGAGTTGCCTGGATTCACCACGGCGTCAGTTTGCAAGAAAGACTCAATTTGAAGATTCCGCTTATCCTGCAGAATACCAATATTCCTGGCTTTAGCAGAGATAATTCCTGCGGTGACGGTAGAGTTCAAATTAAACGGATTACCTACTGCAAGAACCCACTCCCCAATCTGGGTCTCATCAGAGTCTCCAAACCTTACATAGGGTAATCCTTCCTCTTCTATCTTCAGAAGGGCTAAATCCGTGGTCGGATCCGTGCCGATTATTTTGGCCTGATACCTCTTATTATTCTCAAGAGATATATCAACTTGATTAGCTCCTTCAACCACATGGTTATTGGTTACGATATAACCATCACTTGAAATAATTACTCCAGAACCGGAGCTTATTCCTTGCGGAGGTAGACCTTCGCCCTGACCATCTTCTCTTGGAGGGAAACCGAAGAATTCTTCCATAGGGTTGGCTCCTCCACGTCTCTGGTAACTCACCTTACTACTCACATATACTACAGCCGGAGTTACCACATCGGCAGAAGCAACAAAATTAATCCCATCTGGTATGGTGAAATCTTTGTCTGAAATCATATTCACAAAGCTGGCCTGCTGCTTTTCGTCAAACGTTTGGCCAGATTCTGGTTGAGCAAGCAATTGTAGCCCTACCAACACCACAACTCCTCCAAACACAGAGGAGAGGATCATTCCAAAGAAGAATTGCCTTTTATTCATAAAATCTTAGTGATTAAGTTTTCTTTCTCAACGCATTTTAAGGGCTAGTGTCTAAAAAACCCAAACCCAAAAAAGGCCCATAAGCCTGAATTAACATCAATTAACCCATTTATTGGCATCTTCATTAAGTTAACAAAAAAGAAAAGAGTGGGTTGCCCCACTCTTTAAATTTATTTTACCTCAATTGTTGATTTGACAATATTCTTTTCCTCCTTAGGAATATTTATGGTTAAAATTCCATCGGTGTATGTCGCTCCAATTCCCTCAGCTGTTGCATCATCTGGTAACTGGAATGACTTAGAGAATTTGCCGAATTGGCTCTGGATAGAATGGAAGTTCTTGCCTTCTTTCTTCTCCTCTTTCTTTCTTTCGCCAGAGATGGTCAATCTACCATCAGTCAAATCAACCTTGAAATCTTCTTTCTTCGCTCCAGGAATAGCAAGCGAAATTTCATAAGCCTTCTCATCTTCTGCAATATCTACAGCAGGATTAAAGTGCCCATCTGTAGAAGTGAATGAGTCATTGAAAAACTGGTCTAACATGGTTGAGAATGTGTCAACTCTTGGCCTGTTTAAGTGATTATATCTTACAAGTTTCATAGCATTTAAGATTTTAATGTTCGAATGATCTCTTATTAGTCAATTCTATACCAACTCGATTTTCCGGTCATTCTGTCTTAAAAACAGACTGATTAAAGAAAATTTCGGTCATTTTGACTGAACAACTTAGAGTCTGATGGGTCACTTTGGTCATTCGGGTACCAGTTCTGGTCAACCCTTGTTTCAAGTTTAAACAGATTGAAGAACTTGAAACAAGTTGAAAGGCCAAGCGAGCACTCAAAGTTTCCCAAAGGGATTTTTGGATTACTCTCAAATAGGTAGCAAATTAACTCTGCTCTATTTCAAAAAATATGCATAAGAGGTTGAAGGTATTATTACCTATCATTTGTCTGTTTCTAAGCTTCTCAGCTTTAGGTCAAAATGCAGTTCAAGACAGTACAGGTTTTCAATTTGTAGATTCTACCAAAGTCCAAAGTCAGATTGATGGTACCAATGCCGCTATTGACAGTTTGTTTATTAGAACAGATACGGTTGTCGAAAAAACCATCCCAAAACTTGGGTTACTGTTAAGCAGGATTGTTTCAAACTCGAAAAATTACTCAATTGAAATTGGTCGGCTTAAGCTAAAACTTCAAGATGAACCTGATTTCACAACCCTTGACACGCGACTTCCAGAACTTAAAGCCACAGGTGTACAACTGGCAAATTTGATCCTGGATAAGCAGGATGTAGCCAATTCCAGATGGCTTAATGGGGTTGCGAATTTCATGACATATTTTGAAGGAGAGAAGGACTATTTCGACAATATGATCACTAATCGTATTGAGGATTTAATTGATATAGGAGATCGACTTGATAAGATTCGTCAGGACAGCTTAATCAGGCTGACTTTAAAGGATAGCACGATTCTTCCTGAAATCAATCAGGAGCTAAAAAGACTTCAAGGAGAAATTGACTTTGTAGATAGCACTCTACTAAACCAAGAGATTCAAATTGCAACCTACCAGGCGAAAGTCGCAGATCTCAGTATTCAATTCTTAAACTT
>CAZLUY010000657.1:0-2345 GCA_964562785.1 uncultured Limnohabitans sp.
ATGCACTCTCGTAGATCCATGGATCAGTATACCACTGATGATGGTCTTATCGTGCAAGGGCAATATTTGTAGCTTCCAAAGTGAGGCGGACATGGCTTAAGAACAAGTTATAAAAAAAGGGTGGACGAGCCACCCTTTATAATAAGTTCGATCGGGTTTAGAACATGACTCCAACACCCAATTGGAAATACTGCAATTGCTGGGCATTATTATCAGCTGTTTGTTTGTATACATCGAGTAAGCCCCAATGGTAACGAGCTTCAATTCTGAATATCAAAATATCAACTCCGGCTCCCAAATAGAAAGGGATATCGAAAACTTCTGATTTTGTCCATAGTTCAGTGTCGGTTATATCAGTACCCAAGACGGTTACTTTTTCACCTACTCTGAAATTAGCAGAGAAACCTGCCTTCGCGAAAACCGGTCCTACTTTTACTCTCAGGTCGATAGGAATACAAAGGTAGTGAAGGCGGATCTGGGTGTCATCCAGGGTTTTATCCTTCACTCCCATTTGAGAGTATTCAAGTCCTGTTCCTATAGCGAGGAGAGGAATGATCTTATTCTCTCTGAAGAGACCAACATAAAATGCACTTAATGGATCGACATTATCATCGACTTTTCCGCTACTGGCGAGTACAGAATTCTGCCATCCGGCTCTGATCCCACCCAGCTTGGTTTCCTGCGCCTTCAGATCGGAGAAGGTCATAAGCAGAATGAGAAAGGTAATTAAAGTAAAACGTGTTTTCATAATGATTGATTTAGTTAGACTAAATATACGAAACAATCATTAGTGCCAAGAAAAGTAAAAGTTCAGTCTCATTATGAGTTGAGGTAGATCATGAGTATGGCCGCAAGTGATAATCCCAGCCCAAGGAGATTCTTGCTGCTCAGACGCTCTTTAAATATGATCACTGAAAGCAAGGTGGAGAAAAGAATAATGGACATATTATTGATCGGAAGAATGGCTGTTTTTTGAGCAATGTTAGCAGCGTAAGTACGCAAGAGGAAGTAGATCGATCCGTAATTTACGATACCGAGGACCACACCTCCTGCGATGCTTTTCAATGGTACTTTTCCGTTTTTAAATATGATCTGATAAGTCAAGATAAGGGCTCCCCAGATAAAAGCCATTCCAAATCCCATGCTTGTAAATATCGCATCATCTTGAGCTCCATGTAGGAGATGAGTGTTGGCATAGGCCAGGATATAATCCAGAATTCCACTACCCAGAAATAAGAGGAAGGGCAGAAGTATCCCTTTAGAATCGCCGCTGTCTTTCTTGAGACTCGTAAAGTAAATGCCCAAAAAAGCCAGCAATAGCCCTCCGATCTGCCAAAAACTCAATTTCTCTTCCGGATAGATCAGAGCCAAAAGCAGCAATGGGATCAGCATGCTCATTTTTGAGGCATTACTGGATACGGATACTCCCATGTGTTCAGCTACATAGGCCATCAAGTAAAAAAGTGAAATAAACAACAATGAGATGATGGCAGCTGCAATGAACCAGGATTGAGGAATATGATCGACCTTTGAAAAGTCTACCTGAGAAAAGCCAAAACTCGATGCTACTAAATAGTTTGTAACGATCGCAGGAAAGAGGGCCACCTTGAATTTTCCAAAGGACTTAAATATGAGATAAATGAGTGAGGAAGAGCCAATGCTCAGCAGAAGGTAGATCATAGATGATAAAAGTAGTCAATAATATCTCCATTGACCTCTTCACTATCGGCGAGTTCGGCCTCCAGTAGTGGTGCAGGCAATCCTTCTTTGAACTCTGCCTTTCCTGTGATCACCCTCGCTTCATCCCATAAGCCTTCTTCGATAAAATATTCGAGGGTCTGTTTTCCACCCTCAATGATCAGTGAAAGGATATTCATTTCAAATAACTTATTCATGATCTGAGGCAAAGGGTCTTCTTCCTTGGATATCTGGATATAATGATTGCTTTCCTCAGCATCTGATCGGTACCAGTTAAAGATCAGCGTATCAGCCTCGGAGCTGTATATGTTGTAATCTTTTGAGATCTCAGAATCAAGTACATTTCTTGGATCCAATACTATCCTCAAAGGGTTTGATCCAAAAAAAGCTCTCGTGGTCAGACTTGGATTATCATTTTTTACCGTTCTGCGACCGACCAGAATGGCCGATTCCTCCGCCCTCCATGAATGGGTTATGCGCTTCGTATCCTTATGTGTGATCCAGTTGACTCCTTTTTGTCCGTCCTTACGGATCTTGTCCATAAATCCGTCATGGCTTTGTGCCCATTTGAGCAGAATGTATGGACGATGCTTTTCCTGAAAAGTATAGAATCGTCGGTTCAGAAATCGTGCTTCTTCTTCCAAAAC
>CAZLUY010000658.1:0-2013 GCA_964562785.1 uncultured Limnohabitans sp.
AAACCAGAAAATTCATTCCAGCCAATGAAGATTTCGTTTCTGAAGAATTTGAAATCCTTTTAGAGTTGGCAAAGGGAAAGGGATATGAGCAATACGAGATATCCAATTTTGCGCGGAGTGGTGAATATTCCCTTCATAACACTAATTATTGGAAGCAAGTCCCTTATCTGGGGGTAGGACCTTCGGCCCATAGTTTTGATGGCACCGATCGTGGCCTGAACCCTTCCAATAACCAGCAATACATTAAGACACTTCAAGCAGGGACCTCTCCATTCAAGATTGATCCTTTGAGCCCTGAGGAGAAGATTAATGAGTATTTGCTAACCAGCCTTCGTACTAAATGGGGAGCTGACTTAGACTACCTTAAAATCAGCATGGGCTATGACTTAATCATGTCTAAGAATCAATTGCTGGAAACATTAGATGCCGAAAATCTCATCGTTTCCGATGGAAAAGCTATAACTTTAACATCAAAGGGGAAGTTACTTACTGATAGCATTGCCTCTTCCCTGTTCATCGATTGATATGCAAAGATTCTCCTCCAAAAGTCGAAAGAAAGATGCCGCTCCTCTTGAAGAGGCTTTTCAAGAACTTTTGAAAACCTATCGATTGGAGGACAAATTTCAGGAGAAGTCTCTAATTCACACCTGGCCTGATTTGGTTGGAAACACTATTGCCAGTAGAACGACTTCACTTTATATCAAGCAGAAAAAGCTCTTCGTAAAAGTTTCTTCCGGACCTATAAAGAAGGAACTGCAGCTTAACAAAAGGAAAGTCTTAGACTTGATAGAAGCCAAATTCGGCAAAGGTTTGATTGAAGACCTGATCTGTTTCTAGAACCCTCCACTTAATTTTTTTTAACAAGCCACGTTGTCTGACTGGCATTTGATCCACAAGAAATTAGGTCAGAATAAGTATTATTGTGCTTTAGAGCTATGATCAAAACCCCCAAGATCCACCCAGGAAAGCTAAGCGTGCTTCTGGCCATATTCATTTGGCTTGGGCTTCTTTTTGTGGATTTGGTTAGAGTTTTTGGAATCATCAATGAATTGGAGTCAGGGATCCCTGAAGAGTTCACTTGGATACTAGAGATCCTCTTTTTTATCTCGGTCTACAGTTTTTATAACTACTCGATTAATAAAGGAAATCAGGTCAACTTCCTTGGTTTGATTTGGAGGGCGGCCTCCACAGGCATCTTTGCCACTGGCTTCTCGCTATTGGTATCTTTTTTTAATTCAGGTATGGCCGGGACGAAATTGGCTAGCGAGCCATTTCTCCAAAACTTCTTCTACCATATCAATTTTGCGCTGACTTCTATGTTCCTCATCTCAGCGACATTGCTGTGGAAGAATCTGATTTTATACCAGAAGACAAAGCGTGTGGTAAAACAATGGCAGGCATATGAATTCTCTCTGCTAATCGCCATGTTCTTCATTTTCTTCAATCAAAACACACTCGATTACAGCTTTCTTTTCGGGATGGTATTGCTGATCGGTTTTGGGGTAGTTCTCTCAATCAATCTGAAGTGGATTCCTTATTTAGCCTTTAAGGAAAAGTGGAAATCTCTTCTTTTCCTTTCTATTATAATTCTTTCTTGTTCATATCTTTTTGTGGAGGTTTTAGAATTCTCTGACAGGAGCAAATTTCAGGTGAATCTTACGGACAATCTTTTCCTAATGGCTCTGTTTAGTTTCATCTTCACCTATGCCTTATTCGCTTTTCTAGTCACCTTATTTAACCTTCCTACTTCATCAGTTTTCGAACAGAAATTAACTGAAGCGCTAAGTTTCCAACGACTCAGTGAGTCCATCAAGCCTGATGAAAATGAGGAGAAGGTGCTGGACATTCTTATGGACTCTTGTATGAGCGCATCCTTTTCTGATGCTGCCTGGCTAGAGTTACATCAGGGTGAAGAAGAAATCCAGCAGACCATTCAGGAACGATTCATTGATACCGAAACCTTGAATGATGTTTCAGATATCATTCGTGAAAACAAAACAGCGCAAAAGTGGG
>CAZLUY010000659.1:0-3907 GCA_964562785.1 uncultured Limnohabitans sp.
GTCATTTTTTTTCTAATGAGGTGCTTGCAATTCAAATCTTACCTACTACTTTTGCATCACCTTAAAGCAAAGGGGTTGTCAAAACACCGATTTAAGTAACTGGAGCGGTAGTTCAGCTGGTTAGAATGCCTGCCTGTCACGCAGGAGGTCGCGGGTTCGAGTCCCGTCCGTTCCGCGAAAAGCTTGGTCGAAAGATCAGGCTTTTTTTGTTTTTAAGGGTTAGAATGCCTGTCCCGAATCCTCGGGAAGGTCGGAGGATTCCGGATACCCTTGGGTCCGTTCCGCAAAAAGCTTGGTCGAAAGATCAGGCTTTTTTTGTTTTTAGGGTTAGAATGCCTGTCCCGAGAACTCGGCAAGGTCGCGGTCTCGATAGCTATCGGGACGAGCCTGTCCGTTCCGCTTAAAGTCCCGATTTTCGGGGCTTTTTTGGTTTTAGTGAATTCTATTTCTTTCAGACATAGAGAAACAAAACCATTCAAAAAGAATTTATTGACTGAAGCGATTCAAATCTCTAAATCGCTAGTCCAATAAAATTCTTCGAATGAAAAATGTATTCATCCTCCTACTCAGTTTTACCTGCTCCTTCACTTTTGCGCAAGACAGAGTTACTGGAAAAAATTTCGCCACCCGTTCTGAAATAGTTGCACAAAATGGCATGGCTGCCACGAGCCAACCGCTAGCAACCCAAGCAGCATTGGATATTCTTAAACAAGGTGGTTCTGCAATGGATGCAGCAATTGCTGCAAATGCAATGCTTGGACTTGTAGAACCTCATGCCTGTGGAATTGGTGGAGATGTCTTTGCCATTGTCTGGGATGCATCAGAGAAGAAGCTGTATGGATTCAATGGCTCTGGACGTGCCCCAGAAAGATTGACCATGGAGGTATATAAAGAGAAAGGGATGCGCTATGCTCCATTCCTTGGTCCCCTTCCGATTACCGTTCCAGGAACAATTGACGGATGGTTTCAAATGCATGAGAAATTCGGAAAATTAAGCATGCAGGAAATTCTTCAACCAGCGATAGACTATGGAAATAATGGCTTCCCGGTTTCAGAGGTAATTGCGTGGCAAATGAATAATAACTGGCCTAGAATGCAGGATCTACCTGGTTTCAGAGACACCTACATGCCTAACGGGAAAAGTACTCCGGTAAAAGGTGAAGTATTCAAAAATCCTGACTTAGCAAGAACCTATGACATGGTCGCCAAAGGAGGAAGCGAGGCTTTCTACAAGGGTGAAATTGCAAAGACCATTGATGCTTTTATGAAAAAGCATGATGGATATTTAAGCTATGAAGACATGGCTAAGCACTCAGGTGAATGGGTTGAGCCTGTTAGCACCAATTACAGAGGTTATGATATTTGGGAGCTACCTCCAAATGGACAGGGGATTGCAGCATTGCAAATGATGAATATCCTTGAAGGCTTTGACCTAAAAAGTATGGGTTTTGGAAGTGCTGAGTACCTCCACGTTCTCACGGAAGCGAAAAAGCTAGCCTATGAGGACCGAGCGAAGTTCTATGCAGATCCTGACTTCAATGAAATTCCTGTGGATTATTTGATTTCAAAGGAATATGCAGCTGAAAGAAGAAAACTTATCAATATGGAAGAAGCGGCGGATGAATACCCCGCAGGAGATATTGAGAAAGGCAATACCACGTACCTGACGGTTGCTGACAAGGATGGGAATATGGTTTCCTTTATCCAGAGTATCTATGATGAGTTTGGCTCTGGAATGGTTCCTGATGGATTAGGCTTTGTGATGCAAAATCGTGGACAGATGTTCAATGTTCAAGATCCCAATCATTTCAATTCTCTTGCTAAAGGCAAAAGACCTTTCCATACAATTATTCCTGCTTTCGTAACAAAAGATGGTGAGCCTTATTTAAGCTTTGGTCTTATGGGAGGTGCAGTTCAGCCTCAGGGCCATGCCCAAATTTTGGTCAATATCATTGACTTCGGAATGAACTTGCAGGAAGCTGGAGATGCGCCAAGAATGAGGCATGTAGGTTCATCACAGCCCACAGGTTCGACAATGACATCAGGGGGAGCATTAAACCTGGAAAGTGGTTTCCATTATGAAGTCATCAGGAAATTGGAAACGATGGGACATAGAGTCCAATTTGGCGTTGGCCCTTATGGTGGTTATCAAGCCATAGGTTTTGACCCAGTCAACAAAGTCTATTTCGGTGCATCAGAATCAAGGAAAGACGGACAAGCCGCAGGATATTAAATCAAAAAAGGTCATCAATCGATGACCTTTTCTTTTAAGCTTTTCTGCCAATTCCAACTGTCCCGCATGGAATCGTCCAAAGATTTCTGTGGATACCAACCTAACAGATTATTGATCTTATTGGTATCAGCCCAGACTTTTATTACGTCTCCAGACCTTCTTGGTCCGATTTCATAATTGAGCTTTTCGCCACTCACCTTTTCAAAACTTTGTATCACTTCTAAAACGGTATTGCCTTTTCCTGTACCCACATTAAAAACATCATAGAAGTCTGAAGACTGCTTCTCTAAATATTGAATGGCTCTCAAATGAGCATCGGCCAAATCAACAACGTGAATGTAATCTCTGATACAAGTCCCATCAGAGGTATCGTAATCACCTCCAAAAACGGTTAACTTTTCTCGTATTCCCGCAGCAGTTTGCATCACAAAGGGAACAAGATTGTTCGGGGTTCCTTTAGGAAGTTCACCAATCTTAGCTGATTCGTGAGCTCCAACTGGGTTAAAATACCTTAGAGAGATCACCCTTAAGCCAACCTTACTTTTGACAGTATCAACCAAAATATCCTCACACATCTTTTTGGTATTCCCGTAAGGGCTTTCTGCATCTTTCCTTGGTGTAGCTTCAGTGACTGGTAAAACGTCAGGCTGCCCATACACCGTGCAGGAAGAAGAAAATACTATATCCTTAATTCCCTTAGTGTTCATAAATGAAAGTAAGGTGATCAAGGCTCCAACATTATTTTGATAATAGTTAAGAGGCTTTTCTGTACTCTCACCCACTGCTTTGAATGCTGCAAAATGAATGACTCCAGAAAAATTGTGCTCTGAATGTACCTTCTCCAACAAATCCTTATCACCACAATCACCTTGGTAAAATGGTAGTCTCTTTCCAGTAATCTCCTCTAGCCTATCTATCACACCCTCATCGGAATTAGATAAGTCATCAATAATAATTGGTAAAATATTGGCCTTAAGAAGCTCTACAGCGGTATGTGACCCTATATAACCCGCACCTCCTGTTATGAGAATTTTCTTCATGAATAAAAATTTGACACAAATCTATCTATTCTATTTAAAGGCCTAAGCGCGATGCAAAAAATTATCTGATCAAAGTGAAAGTTCCCTTTTCGTTCACTTCAAATCTTTGACCGCTTGCCTCATAAGAATAATCAATACTGTAGGAATAAACACCATCTGGAGATTCTGTACCTCTCAGCAATCCATCCCAGCCTTCGGATCCATTATACACCAATTCACCCCAACGATTCCAAATCATCAAAACATAGTCTGCACCGCATGAAATAACTGGTGCATATGGGCCATCTTCAGGAATAAAGCCAGTCGGCATCCGAACCTGAGGTTCACCTCTGGACACTTCGCCAGTCCCTTCTACTACACAACCATTTGCATCAGTCACGGTGACTGAAAGTGGTCCGGAAGGTAAATTTCTTGCTGTCGGACCTGTATCCCCATTCTCCCAGAGATAGGTAAAGGGTGCCTGCCCTCCTATAACTTCCACGGTCAGTTCACCATCTTGAGCGTCTGGACAGCTTGGGTTACCCTCAGTAAAGGTCAAAAGTATTGGCTCCCCATCCGGAATTTCTCCGGTAATGGTTACACCACAACCCTTTTCATCCTGTATAAAAGCTGAAAAAGGTCCAGCCCAGAAACC
>CAZLUY010000660.1:0-2091 GCA_964562785.1 uncultured Limnohabitans sp.
TGTGGTGGTACACTTTGCAGCAGTCGCACGAATCCTCATCAACCCGGATAATGAAACCTTCAGGGTAAATACTGTCGGAACTTATAATGTGATTGAAGCAGCAGTCAAGCTGGGGATAAAGAAGATCATCATAGCTTCCTCAGAAACAACCTATGGCATTTGCTTCTCGGACGGAAAAACTGATCCAGACTATCTTCCACTTGATGAGGATTATGACATAAACCCTATGGATAGCTATGGGTTGTCCAAAGTTGTGAATGAGAAAACAGCACGGGCATTCCAAAGACGTTCTGGCTTTGATGTATATGCCTTACGAATTGGCAATGTGATAGAGCCTCATGAATATGAGGAGCTCTTCCATCATTATTTCAAGCATCCGGAGGTTAGAAGAAGAAATGCCTTCTGCTACATAGACGCCAGGGATTTAGGTCAAATTGTAGATTTATGCATTCAAAAGGATGGGCTTGGTTTTGAGGTTTTCAATGCCGGTAATGACCATAATGGAGCTATAATTCCAAGTAAGGAATTAGCCGAGCGATTTTTCCCTGGAGTCCCGATCAAAGGAGAACTAAAAGAACATGAAGCTCTATTCTCCAATAAAAAAATTAAAGAGGTCCTGGGCTTTGAAGAACAGCATAATTGGAGAAAATATGTGAAAGAGGAATGATTAAACTCGGTTGGAGGTTGCCGGAGAAATCACAGGAAGCACCATTCTTACCTTGGTTCCAGAAGAACTTCCATCCTCATCCGTTAAATCTTCAAAATCTAAAAGTGCCTTCCCTCCATTTGACTGCTCATAGCTTCTTAAGCGATCTTCGGTCAGTTTAATACCATAAGATCTCCTATTGGTCATTTTTTTGTCCTTGATCTCCTTTGATCGAGATCTTCCTATCCCGTTGTCTTCTATCACAATCTCCAGCTGACCGTCAACTTCACTTTACTTCAATAGAACCCACTTTTCTCCTTCTTTTAATGCAAGTCCATGTCAAACGTGATAATCTTATTCTATCCAAGTCACTTATTAAAAAGTGATACTAGAAAAGCCCTGGCCGTTTAAGTCAGGGCTTTTTTAGATGGTCATAAATCAAAAAGGATCAGAATAAAATTCGGTTTGATTCAAAAATCGTAGCTTTGCAGCTCGATTACTCAAACCTATTAAAAGTATTTAGAATAAAATTCTAGATGCCTAAAACCTATTCTGATGAAAAAGTACCTGAATCTCTTCGACTTCAGTCAAAGGGTTGATTATAAGACCGAAGTATTATCTGGTCTTACCGTAGCAATGGCCCTTATCCCTGAGGCAGTGGCTTTTGCCTTCATTGCAGGCTTATCCCCACTTACAGGCCTTTATGCAGCATTTATGATGGGCCTGGTCACCTCGATACTTGGTGGTCGTCCGGGTATGATTTCCGGTGCAACTGGCGCCGTGGCTGTTGTCATCGTTTCTCTTGCGGCTGATCATGGTGTCGAATATGTATTTGCCGCAGTTGTTCTTGCAGGAATTCTTCAAGTAAGTGCAGGAGCTTTAAGGCTTGGAAAACTTATGAGGCTAGTTCCACATCCAGTGATCTTTGGCTTTGTGAATGGTTTGGCCATTATCATTTTTATGTCCCAATTGGATCAATTTAAAGATGCTACAGGCAACTGGTTAACAGGAAGTACTTTGTATATCCTCCTTGGATTGGTGTTCCTGACCATGTTTATCATCTGGGGACTACCAAAATTAACCAAAGTAGTTCCTTCCTCATTGACAGCTATTTTGGTCATATTCGCAGTTGTAAAGCTCGTAGGTCTAGACACCAAAACGGTTGGTGATATGGCAAGTATCCAGGGTGGTTTCCCTCCTTTCCACATTCCATCGGTTCCCTTCACTTTTGAGACGCTTCAGATCATCTTCCCATATGCGGCAATTGTCGCTGGTGTAGGTTTGATAGAAAGTTTATTGACGCTAAATATTATAGATGAGATCACTGAGACTAGAGGAAGTGGAAATAAGGAAGCCGTAGCTCAGGGAATTGCAAATATGCTTTCCGGTGTATTCTCGGGTATGGGAGGATGCGCGATGATCGGTCAGAGTTTGATTAATATTTC
>CAZLUY010000661.1:0-4062 GCA_964562785.1 uncultured Limnohabitans sp.
GCAACATCAGATTATTTGCATTACACATTTACCTCAGGTCGCAGGCAAAGGGGATGCTCATTTCTTTGTCTATAAAGATGATTCCAAGGACAAGACCTTAAGCAAAATCCGGAAGTTGAATGATGAGGATAGAGTGGAGGAACTTGCCAAGATGATTGCCGGAGCGAGACCATCTTCTTCTGCCATTGAAAGCGCTAAGGAGCTTCTGGGGCCCTAGGCTATTGTAAGCTATCAAAATCAGTAATTAGGAAAAATGGCTATTTTTGCCCAGACTTAAACAATAAACAACAACACTATGCCCGAGAATTTGCTTCAAGGAAAATTAGGAATTATTACCGGTGCTTTAGATGAAAATTCAATTGCCTGGAAAACAGCTCTAAAGGCTAAAGAGCAAGGTGCAAAATTTGTTTTGACCAATGCGCCAATAGCTATGAGGATGGGAGCAATCAAAGAATTGGCTGAAGAGTGTAATACCATTGTCATTCCTGCAGATGCTACTAGCCTGGAAGATATTGAGAAGTTATATGATGAGGCGAAGGAGTATTTAGGAGGTAATTTTGATTTTTTATTGCATTCCATTGGAATGTCTCCAAATATTAGAAAGGGAAGATCTTACGGTGACTTAAACTATGATTGGGCAATGAAGTCCTACGATGTCTCTGCGATCTCTTTTCATAAAATGATGCAAGTGGCTGAGAAGAAAGATGTGATGAATGAGTGGGGATCAATTGTTGGGTTATCATACATCGCAGCTCAAAGAATTTTTCCTTTTTATACTGATATGGCTGATGCCAAGGCTTTGCTTGAAAGCATAGCGCGTGGCTATGGTTATAGATTCGGAAAGGCTAAAAAAGTAAGAGTAAATACCATTTCCCAATCCCCAACCGTAACTACCGCCGGTTCAGGAATTGGAGGCTTCTCCTCCTTCTTCAATTTCGCAGAATCGCTTTCTCCACTAGGTAATGCTTCTGCCGAAGACTGCGCGAATTATATTGTGACCATGTTCTCTGATTTGACGAGAATGGTGACCATGCAGAACCTTTTCCATGACGGAGGATATTCCTTCACAGGAATCTCAGAGGAAATGATGGATAAACTCGGTGAATAAGAATTGCAAATTCAATTCAAAGCCCTTCTTCTAGAAGGGCTTTTTTTATGTCTTCACTTATCAAATTCTGGTTTTTTCTTGAGATTATTTGTTCTAAATTCCCTCAGAACCTTATCACCACACCAATCATGAAAAAGAGAATTCTTCTTCTGAGTGCATTACTTTTCTCACTCAGTTTAAACCTTTTTGCCCAGATCGAGCCAGCCCCAGACAGAGCTGAAGGAGAGGGCCCATTTGACAGATTAATCCTTCGGGGAGTTATACTTATTGATGGAACGGGTGCGCCGCCAATCGGTCCAGTGGACATCATAGTAGAAGACAAGCGTATTACCCGAATTGCTAAGGTCGGTTATCCAGGCCTCCCAATCAGAGAATCAGATAGACCGGAAGCAGGGCCAAATGACAAAGTCTATGATCTGGAGGGACACTACCTCATGCCTGGCTTTGTGGATATGCATGGTCATATCGGTGGTCGTGGACAAGGGACAAGTGCAGAATATGTCTATAAGCTTTGGATGGCTCATGGAATAACTACCATTCGAGATCCTTCAGCAGGAAATGGGATTGACTGGGTACTAAATCAAAAGGAGCGATCACTCAAGAATGAGATTACGGCGCCTAGAATCCTGGCCTATACTTCTTTTGGTCAAGGATCGCAGGAGCCAATCACAACCGCCGAGCAGGCCAAGGCCTGGGTTCAGGCAAATGCTGATAAAGGGGCTGATGGAATCAAATTCTTTGGTGCCAACCCAGAGGTAATGCAAGTCGCCATTTCTGAGAATAAAAGAATTGGCTTACGTTCTGCAATGCACCATCAGCAGATGGATGTTGCCAGGTGGAATGTGATGAATTCTGCTCGAGCAGGATTGACTTCCATGGAGCATTGGTATGGCTTGCCTGAGGCTTTGTTTACGGATCGTACGATTCAAGACTTCCGTGTGGATTACAATTATCAAAATGAGCAGCACAGATTTGGCGAGGCAGGCAAGCTTTGGGAAGAAGCGGCTGAGCCTTATTCCGATCACTGGAATGAGGTGATGGAAGAATTACTGGAGCTGGATTTCACCCTTGACCCAACTTTCAATATTTACGAGGCCAACAGAGACATGATGCGGGCAAGAACAGCTGAATGGCACTCTGTCTATACTCTCCCTTCTCTTTGGATGTTTTATCAGCCAAGCCGTAGATCTCATGGTTCCTATTGGTTTGATTGGACCACCTCAGATGAACTTAACTGGAAGAACAATTACAAGCTTTGGATGACCTTCATCAATGAATACAAGAACCGTGGAGGAAGGGTAACCGCTGGTTCAGATTCGGGCTTTATCTATCAGCTCTATGGGTTTGCATACATCAGAGAACTAGAGCTTTTACAAGAGGCAGGCTTTCATCCTTTGGAAGTAATTCGCTCGGCAACTATGTATGGAGCAGAAGCGCTGGGTATGGAAAAAGAAATTGGAACTGTTGAAGTTGGTAAGCTGGCCGACTTCGTGATCCTGGAAGAGAACCCATTACAAAACCTTAAAGTATTATATGGAACTGGCGCTATCAGAATTGATGAAAATAATGAGCCAATTCGAGTTGGAGGTGTAAAGTATACCGTTAAGGATGGTATAGTCTATGACGCGAAGGCCTTACTCAGAGATGTAAGACAAATCGTGGTGGATGCCAAAGCTGAGAAAGGTTTTGAGGTGAAGCAGCCTGGACTGGATTGGGAACAATAAGAAGAATATGCCTAAGGTAAAAGTTAATGGAGTTGACCTTTTTTACACCGATCAAGGTGAGGGAAAGGACACCATTGTTTTCTCACATGGACTCCTATGGAGTCATAGGATGTTTGAAAAGCAAATCAAGGTGCTTCAGGAAAAATACCGGGTTATAGCTTATGATCACAGGGGCCAGGGCAGTAGTGGCTTTGAAGCTCCATTCGATATGGATACGCTGGCTGTAGATGCAGCTGAGCTGATTAAGAAACTATGTGATGGTCCAGTACATTTTGTTGGGTTGTCTATGGGTGGTTTCACGGGGATGAGGCTGGCTGCAAGAAATCCGGAATTAGTGAAATCGCTGGTCCTTTTGGAAACTTCCGCTAATGCTGAGCCTGTAGAAAACCACCCCAAATACAAAATGCTGAATGGATTGGTGAAATGGGTAGGGGTCATCCCTCCAATAGCGAATCAAGTGATGCCTATCATGTTCGCTCAGAGCTGGCTTAATGATCCATCCAATAAAGGTGAAATCAAGCGATGGAAAAAGGAGCTGAGAAGCAATAAGAAAAGTATCACTGCTCCGGTAGAAGGTGTAATTTATCGGCAAGGAATTGAGAGCGAACTCCCCTCAATTAAATGCCCTACCATGGTTATCGTTGGGAATGAAGACGTAGCTACCAAACCTGAGAAGGCGAAATTTATCCAAATGAATATTCCCAATGCTGTGTTGCATACTATAATTGGCGCAGGCCATACTAGCTGCGTTGAGAAACCTGAGGAAGTAAATAAGTTTCTCCTCTCCTGGATGGAAGAACAGATATAGAAAAGGCCTCAAAGAGGCCTTTTTTGTTGTCTTGTCTGAATTGTATAAATCGATTTATTGAGCATAAAAAAATGCCCGCCGAATAGTATCCGACGGGCATTCTCCATCTATCTATTATTCAGAAATAAATTTGTACGTCCACCATACGCCAGACCCTGCTTCGATATGGATGGTCATTCTTCTAACTCCTCCCTCTTCAGTAAGACTAATAACTTTGTAGGTGATTTCGCTTGGAACATCCACATTTGGAAGTTCACCCGCATTGTTCACCTTTGGAAGTCCGATGAATGCACCTTCACCCATAACTTTTAGGCTAGTGCCACTGTAGTCGTAATTATAAGTACCACTACCGTCATATGGTGCGATTGGTGTACCACATGCATTTGGATTAACTCCTTGGAAATCTTCCAACCAGGTTTGAT
>CAZLUY010000662.1:0-7646 GCA_964562785.1 uncultured Limnohabitans sp.
ACCACAAACTGCCAATAATGATCCAGTCCGGGCTATTCCTGTTTGAATCTCGTCAGCAATAAATAACACCTCTTTTTCATTGCACGCAGCACGAGCATCGGCTATGAATGTATCGGAAGGCACATATACTCCTGCCTCACCCTGTATAGGCTCTACCAAAAAGGCCACCACAGCTGGGTCTTCTAAAGCACTATTTAAGGCATCCACATCATCATAAGGTATCTTTACAAAACCTGCTGTGTAGGGGCCGAAATTCTTGCGCGCATTTTCGTCATTTGAAAATGAAATAATGGTGGTCGTCCTACCGTGGAAGTTATTTTCAGCAACGATTATCTTAGCCTCATTCTCAGGGATACCCTTTTTTTCATATCCCCACTTTCTGGCAATCTTGATAGCTGTCTCAACTCCCTCTGCCCCTGTGTTCATTGGAAGCACTTTGTCAAAACCGAAATACTCTGTAAGATACTTTTCGAAAGGACCTAAAACATCATTATAAAAAGCTCTGGAAGTAAGCGTAAGTTTTTCAGCTTGCTCCTTAAGAGTATTGACAATCCTTGGGTGACAATGCCCTTGATTAACCGCGGAGTAAGCCGATAAGAAATCGAAATACTTCTTCCCTTCTACATCCCAAAGGAAAACCCCTTCACCTTTAGATAAAACAACAGGTAGTGGGTGGTAGTTATGTGCTCCGTATTTATCTTCGAGCTCTATTGCTTCTCGGCTGGACTGAATGGTCTGCATAGTAAGTTCGTTTAGGGTTTATACCAATTTTGAGGATCAAATATAGTAAATAGGAACAGCGTATCTA
Organism: uncultured Limnohabitans sp.; assembly: GCA_964562785.1. Lineage (GTDB taxonomy): Bacteria > Bacteroidota > Bacteroidia > Cytophagales > Cyclobacteriaceae > Algoriphagus. The sequence goes on from CAZLUY010000662.1 coordinate 809, forward strand.
TGTCAAAAAAGAATAAGCCTGGAACAGTCCCTCAACTAAGCCCAGAAGACTTTTACCTCAACGACCAAGGCCTTATGGTATTTACGGAAAAGTACCATTTGAAAAGAGGATATTGCTGTGGAAGTGGCTGCAAACACTGTCCTTTTCCAAAGACTTGAATTAGAGATTATTTTTTGAACTCTTGGTTGCTAATTCATAAAAAGTTGCGATATTTGCAGACTCATTACAGGAACGCATTCAATAGAAGATAATATATCATGGCAAAAGTTTGTGACATCACCGGAAAAAGACCTCAGGTAGGTAATAACGTTTCCCATGCGAACAATAAGACTAAGCGTAGATTTTACCCAAACCTTCACAAGAAGACTTTCTACGTACCGGAGGAAGATGCATGGATTACGCTTAAGGTATCTACCAAGGCATTGAAAACTATCAATAAGAAGGGTATCTCCGCTGTATTAAAAGAAGCGCAGGACTCTGGAATGATCGTGATCAAATAATTCAGTCATACCCTATTAATCAACAAGACGATGGCTAAGAAAGGAAATAGAGTACAAGTTATTTTGGAATGTACAGAGCACAAGGCATCAGGTTTGCCAGGTACTTCTCGATACATCACTACCAAAAATAGAAAGAACACCACTGAAAGATTGGAACTGAAGAAATTCAATCCAATTATGAAGAAAGTGACTGTTCATAAAGAAATTAAGTAATTCCAATCCGGCGGAAGGGCCGTTTAATTAAAAGAACATGGCAAAGAAAGTAGTAGCAACCCTGAAAAAAGAAGGTGGCGTAACCTACGCCAAGGTAATCAAGGCAGTGAAGTCTGAGAAGACTGGTGCTTACACCTTCAGAGAAGAAATGATTCCTTCCACCGACGTTAAGGAGTCCTTGAAGAAATAATTGCAAACGCAATTCAAACAATAGAGTCCCTCTGTCTTCGGTCAGCAGGGACTTTTTCGTTATTTTCAGCCAATAAATAATCGAGCATGGGCATATTTGGTTTTTTCTCCAAAGACAAAAAAGAAAGTCTGGACCAAGGGCTTCAAAAGTCAAATGAAGGCATTTTTTCAAAGCTGAGTAAAGCCGTAGTCGGTAAATCCAAGGTAGATGAAGAAGTCCTGGATGAACTTGAAGAAATCCTGATCACAAGTGATGTCGGAGTTGACACGACAATCAAAGTGATTGAACGAATTGAGGATCGCGTGGCTCGAGATAAGTATGTCAATACAGAAGAGTTAGACAAGATTCTCAGAGAAGAAATCATCGCTCTACTGGAGGAGAACAATTCCCAGGACCTTCTCGACTTTGAATTACCCGAAGACAAAAAGCCATATGTGATTATGGTGGTTGGAGTCAACGGAGTCGGCAAGACCACTACAATCGGGAAGCTCGCCAACCTCTTTAAAAATGCAGGAAAATCTGTGGTTCTTGGAGCGGCTGACACCTTTCGTGCTGCAGCTGTGGATCAATTAATTCTATGGGGAGAAAGAGTGGACGTGCCAGTGATTTCTCATGGCATGAATACTGATCCAGCTTCGGTCGCCTTTGACACAGTTAAAAAAGCTGTCGATCAAAAGGCAGATGTGGTAATAGTGGATACTGCGGGTAGATTACACACCAAGGTTAACCTGATGAACGAACTCGGTAAGATTAAGCGGGTAATGCAAAAATTCATCCCTGATGCCCCTCACGAAATCTTGTTGGTACTAGACGGATCTACAGGTCAAAATGCCTTTATACAGGCTCAGGAGTTTTCTAAGGTTACTGAAATTAGCGCTCTTGCCGTAACTAAGCTGGATGGAACAGCAAAGGGCGGGGTTGTGGTAGGAATATCAGATCAAATGAAAGTACCCGTGAAATACATAGGGGTAGGCGAAAAAATGACTGATCTACAATTATTCAATAGGAAAGAATTTGTGGATTCACTCTTCAAGAGGAGCTGATCACAACATAAGCAATGAATTAAGCCCCGGAGTTCCCAGGGCTTTTTTTGTATCAAATCAAACCATTTCTGAAAATAAACCGTATATTAATATGATATCATTTTAACATCATATTGACATGGAAAAAATAACTAAACCCCTTTCTGGATATTTATTCATTCTTATTGACCTGGCGATGATTCCTTTGGCAATCTTTGCCTTCGCAAATGAGCTTTTCGCACTTGCAATTCCTAGTCTTTTGGTATTCATACTAATGATCCCAGGATTCTTTATAGTGGAGCCGAACAAGGCGATGGTACTATTGCTCTTTGGTGACTATAAAGGAACCGTCAAGGCAAATGGATTTTTCTGGGTGAACCCCTTCATGACTAAGAAGAAGATTTCTCTTAGAGTCAGAAACTTTGAAAACAAGCCTGTCAAGGTAAATGACAAAATAGGTAACCCCGTAATGATCGGTACCATCGTGGTGTGGCAAGTAGAAGATACCTTTAAAGCCACTTTCGATGTAGATGATTATGAGAACTTTGTTCACCTACAAACTGATGCTGCGGTGAGAAAAATGGCTGGTTTGTACTCTTATGACAACTTTGAGGATGAAGGCTCTGAAGAACAAGAGATCACTCTACGATCAGGTGTTGAGGAAGTCAACCATTCTTTGGAGGCAGAGATCATCGAAAGACTAAACCATGCAGGTATAAAGGTGATTGAAGCGAGAATTTCACACCTGGCATATGCATCTGAAATTGCCTCTGCTATGCTTCAGAGACAGCAAGCTACGGCAATAGTTGCAGCAAGAAAGAAAATTGTAGAAGGTGCAGTAGGTATGGTCGAAATGGCCATAGAAGACCTCAAAATCAAGCACATTATTGAATTTGATGAGGAAAAGAAGGCAGTAATGGTCTCTAACCTTATGGTGGTTCTTTGTGCTGATAAAAGTGCAAGCCCCGTAGTAAATGTGGGAACCCTGAACCAGTAAATCATGGCAACTCGAGTCTTTAAGGAGACACAGACCTATTGGGGTACCTGGCTAGCTTATTTCATTATCTTGATTGAGCTTCCCACCATGGTTTTGCTAGGTGTCCTATATGTTCAAGCCGATGACAAGGCAGAAATGGCAATAGCCTTTGGATCAGTTATTCTGATCCTTGGGCTTGTCCTTATTTTCATCTTCAACATTAAACTGGAAACTCGGATCGATGATAGTGGAGTTTCATTTCGGTTTTTCCCTTTTATCAACAAATGGAGGAAATATGACTCATCAAAAATCCAATCCATCAAGGTGATCAGTTATAGTCCCATCACAGATTTTGGCGGCTGGGGACTGAAAGGAAATTCCAAAACCAAAGCATATAGTATCCTTGGCGATCAGGGTTTACTGATGAATGTGGGCGAGAAGAAAGAAATAATGATTGGGACTGCAAAGTCCAAGGAATTGAAAGAATTCCTGGAAACATGGAAGGAGGATTCATATGCCAGCTAAAAAGCCCTTCGCCCTGAGGCTAGATGAAAAGATGATGAAGGCTGTTGAAAAATGGGCTGCGGATGAATTCCGAAGCACCAATGGTCAGCTGGAATGGATAGTAAGGGAAGCCCTTAAGAAGTCTGGTCGCCTCAAAAGATCTAGCGAAGATGAATGAAAGAAGGCTGGTTTTTTAAACCAGCCTTTTCTTATTCTTCTTCAGGAATATAAAGCAACTGATTAGTCGCAAAGTCATACAGCGTAAGTGCTCTTAACTCATAGTAAGCACTCCAGAAATCCTGCAGCGAAGAGAAGTAGGACCTCCTATTGGTGTCTTTCTCTCCCTGTGCAATATTTAAATCAGTAATTGTCACATTACCTGTCTGATACCTTCTCAAGGCAATATCATATCTCTTTTGAGCTACTTCATCCGAAATCTTAGTCACGTTTAACCGCTCCCTCATCATGATAAAGTTCTTGACCTTCGTGAATATCTCTTGTTCAAAATTTATTCTTTCCTGTTCGACGGTATACTCTACCAATCGCTGATTCGCCATGGCTTGAGAAACTCTGGCTTTATTTCTACCCCAATCCAGGATAGGCACAGATAGGTCAAGGTTAACCAAAGCTTGAGTATTCGGATTTTGGTAAATATCAGGAAAGGTGAATGCCGCGTTATTATAACCATAGCTAGCATTGAGATTCATGGTTATTCTTTCACCCTTTGCCCGAGCCAATTCTGCATCAGCTTCTAATTGTTGTCTGATGAACCCGATAGCTTCGGCCCTATTCTCAAAGGCCAAAGTAATTGCCTTATCAACATCAACATCAAATTCAGGAATATCTGATGGTTCAACCAGTCTAATCCTAGACTGCTGATTTAAACCAATAAAAGCATTTACAGCAAAAGAACTTCCTTCCAAATCCATTTCGGCCTGAGCTAACTCTTGCTGAGCTTTAAGCACCTGTAGCTCTACCTGAAGGAGGGCGTCTTCATATGTTTCTCCTAAACCGTATCTCTTCTTTTCAATATTGAATATTTCCTCCGATTTCTCCAGATTTTGACTTGCTATATCATAATTGACTTGAGCCAAAAGATAATCGAAAAACAAAGTAGTCACATTCATGGAAACCCTCTCCATTTCAGCAACATACTCCCGCTTACTTTCCTCAAATTTGAGGGGCTCAATTTTTTTATCCCATTTGAATGGGTTGTAGGCAAAAATTGGCTGTTGTAAACGCACGTTTACAGGCACACCCGAAAATCTGGTCTGTGGATCTGTATCAGGAGCCAGGAAATCATCAAATCGATTGGTAGATGAGTTTACGGAGATGACCCCACCTGTGGGAGAAATCACTTGTTGAAGGCCTAGCTCAACATCGATCAAATTTTGCTGAACCTCTAAAAATTCGATAGAGCCATCAGGTTGGGTAATACTATTGAAAGATTGAGAGTAACTCGGTATGGTACCGTTTAATCTAAGTTGTGGGTTATAATTAGATCTGAATAATCTATAGGCCCAATATTTATTCTCTTTCTGTGTTTTTAACCTTAAAGAAGCTGGAGAAATTTCCTTGGCTCTTTCCACCATTTGCTCGAGTGTGTAAGTAATGGCCTCTTGAGCCTGACCCTGATTTAGAAAAGAACAACAGAATAAAAAAATGAACAAAAGCCGTCCAGGCAGCGCTGGCTTTCTCATAAAATTGTTGGTTTAGTAGTTTTTGCGATCAACTAAATTAATGATAGAAACATCTTACACAAATCAGCAATTGCTAAAAAAAGTAAAGACAGTTCGAAAAATGGATTAACGGAAGAAATCATGCATAATCCTTCCTAACTTGCGGTTGAATTTCACCCCAATGAAAAAACTGATCAGTTGGGTCATCAGGTATATCCCGAGACCAATTCTTCAACGAGTGAGCCCTCTGGCCATGTCTATTTTAGCCATTAGAAATAAGGGCGATAAAGTGACATGCCCTGTTTGCGGTAGCAAGTATTCTAAGTTTTTGCCTTACGGACGTGTTGCAAGAGAAAATGCGCTTTGCCCGTCTTGTCTTGCTCTGGAAAGGCACCGTCTGATGTGGTTATTTCTTCAAAGAGAGACCAATTTCTTTAAAGAGAAACTCAAGGTTCTGCACGTTGCCCCTGAGCATTGTTTTATTGATCGATTCGATGCTTTGGACAATCTGGAATACATCACTGCTGACATTGAATCCCCTTTGGCAAAGGTCAAAATGGATGTTCATGACATACCATTTGAAGAGAATACATTTGATGTCGTGTTCTGTAATCATGTTCTGGAGCATGTGGACGACGATTTGAAAGTTTGTCAGGAATTTAATCGTGTTCTAAAACCTGGTGGATGGGGAATCCTACAATCCCCGGTTTATGACATCCCACAAACTCTGGAAGACAAAAGCATAGTTGACCCAGCAGAAAGGGAGAGGCTTTTTGGTCAGCGCGATCACGTTCGTAAGTACGGACTTGATTATGCTGAGCGACTAAGAGGGTCCGGGATTCTTATTGAGGAGAACGAATTTGTAAAGAGTCTTCCTAAAGAAGAGATTGAGCATTATTCCCTTCCGGAAAAAGAGACCATTTTTGTTTGCAAAAAGGCTTAACCTTTAAAGGTCTTAGTCACCCATTCTTTAAAAAATCCCGCACCATAGGCACAGAGTTGTGAGACTGAGCAATACCAACTTTGGATGGCCACATTCAGCGATTGATATTTCTGGTAAGAATCGAAGAGAACTCCTGATGACCATATCAGCAAAAGACCCAGAGATGTCTGTGAAACCAGAGGTAACTCATTGGCGGTAATGGGAATCGAAATGAGGAATAGCAGAAAGCCCAGAGGGAGTAAATGAACAAGTTGAACCGCTTCAGGATGATACCTGGATACATTTATCCGATTTGCGCCGAAAGAGAGAGCTTGATTGATAAAGCCTTTTAGGTCGCTTTTTCTTTTATGATACACAAAGGCATCAGGAACTAGTTCGAGTTTAAACCCTACCTTTTTTATCCGCATACTCCATTCAATATCTTCTCCTCTATTAGGATCGACAAAGCCTTCGGTTTGTTCAAAGACCTTTCTTGAAACTCCCATATTAAATCCCCTTGCCTGAAATTTGCTGAGATCTTTTAATTGCCCCCGGATTCCACCAGTGGTCCAGAACGATGTCATGGCAAAATCCATGGCTTTCTGAAGATCAGAGAAATCTTCATTTGATCTATCAGGCCCTCCAAAGGCATCTAAACCTTTAGATTCTATGGCTGTATCAACATTCGATAAGTAGTTCTTAGGTAAGACTACATCTGAATCCAGAATGATGAAAAAATCGGTTTGAGCATTCTTCATTCCATTATTGCGAGCGAAGCCCTGACCTGTATTTTCCTGAGAAATATATTGAATTGAGAGGGTGTTTTCGAATT
>CAZLUY010000663.1:0-4210 GCA_964562785.1 uncultured Limnohabitans sp.
ACCGGAGACTTAAAAACGCTCGATCGTCAGCGTGATGAGGCCTGGATTGCTGGCCCTGGAATTGGCTGGACTTTCTCAGCAGGTGTTTTTGGATGGCTACCGGATAATGAGCATATCTATTTTCAGTCTGAAGAGACCGGCTATTCGCACCTATACTTACTTGAAGTTGCAACTGGTAAGAAAAAGGCCCTTACTGAAGGTGAATACGAGGTCTTCTCTCCTAGCCTTTCTAATGATAAGAAATCCTGGTATTTCACTTCTTCTGAAGTTGATGCTGGAGAAAGACACTTCTACAAGATGCCTGTCAAAGGCGGAAAAGCTAAGCAGTTAACCAGCATGCCTGGGAAGAATGATGTATTCCTTTCCCCAGACGAAAGTCAATTGTTGATTCTTAATTCCTACAGCAACAGGCCTGCTGAGCTATTCATTAAAAACCTGGATGAGAATAACTCTGAGGCTGTTCAATTGACCAGCGGTCAAAGTGAGGAATTTAAGGCCTATTCCTGGAGAGAGCCCGAAATAGTGAAGTTTCAGGCAGAAGACGGAGCTATGGTTCCTGCTAGGATTTACAAACCACAAGCAGATAAAAAGAATGGGGCTGCAGTGATTTTTGTACACGGGGCAGGCTACTTACAAAATGTCCATAAATGGTGGAGTAGCTATTTCAGGGAGTATATGTTCCATAACCTTTTGACGGACTTGGGCTATACCGTTTTGGATATTGACTATAGGGCAAGTGCTGGATACGGGAGAGACTGGAGAACAGGGATATACCGTCACATGGGAGGCAAGGATCTGTCAGACCACATAGATGGTGCTAAATACCTGGTGGAAGAGCACGGCATTAATCCTGAAAAAATGGGAATTTATGGTGGTAGCTATGGTGGATTCATCACTTTAATGGCCATGTTCAATGAACCCGGAGTTTTTAAGTCAGGCGCAGCCTTAAGATCGGTTACAGATTGGGCGCACTACACTCATGGCTATACCTCAAATATCCTTAACACTCCGGAAGAAGACCCTATTTCTTTCAGAAGATCCTCTCCTATTTACTTTGCCGAAGGTCTTGAAGGAAATCTTCTAATTGCCCATGGCATGGTCGATGTCAACGTGCAATTTCAAGATGTAGTGCGATTAGCCCAACGTCTTATTGAACTCGAAAAGGATAACTGGGAAATGGCGCTATACCCGGTAGAAGACCATGGTTTCGTCGAACCATCTTCCTGGACAGACGAGTACAAAAGAATTCTAAAATTATTCAATAACACCCTCTTGGATTAATCATTATGAAGTCAATCAACCAGATTAAAGTTTTTGTCCTTTCACTAACCGTTTTTGCATTTTCCTGTGCACCGCAGGAAAGTAAAAGGGAGATCAAAAGAGGACTCATCACTGATAATGCGATGGTGGTATCTGCAATGGAAGAAGCCTCAGCCATTGGATCTCAGATCATGGAAAAAGGTGGAAATGCCTTTGATGCCATGATGGCAACGGAAATGGCACTTGCGGTCTGCTATCCATTTGCTGGTAACCTTGGAGGCGGAGGATTTATGGTCTACAGGATGGCCGATGGTAGTATTGGCTCATTGGACTACAGAGAAAAAGCACCTAGAGCAGCTGACAGAGACATGTATCTGGATGAAGAAGGGAATATTATTCCAGGCTTGAGTACCCAGGGTGGATTGGCCTCAGGTGTACCAGGAACCATTGCAGGAATATTCGAAGCTCAAAAAAGATTTGGAAAGCTGGATCCTAAAGAAATATTTGAACCAGTCATTGAACTGGCTGAAAAAGGCTTTGCAGTCAGAAAAAGGCAAGCTGATAGCTTTGAAAGGCTTAGATCAACCTTTGTAAAGGTGAATGGGGAAGAGACATTCTATAATAAGGAAATAGCCGAGGGGGAAATTCTCCCAATGCCTATTCTGGCAGAAACCCTGAGAAGAATTGCAGAAAATGGAAGAGATGAATTCTATAAAGGTGAGACTGCAAGCACCTTGGTTTCACACATGGAATCTATTGGAGGGATAATCTCCATGGAAGATTTGGCGAACTATGAGGCTGTTTGGAGAGATCCTATAGAATTTGATTACCAAGGACACAAAGTTATTTCAATGGCTCCACCGAGCTCAGGAGGAGTAACTATAGGTCAAATTCTTCAAATGGTTGAGCCTGAAATCGGTAGGTATGAGCATCATAGCCAAGAGCATATCCAGTTAATGGTTGAAGCTGAAAGAAGAGCTTATGCAGATAGAAACTTCTATTTGGGGGACCCTGACTTTGTCGAGATTCCAGTCGATGACCTTTTAGACGCGAATTACCTAGCAGATCGTATGTCCAATTTTACTATGGGTAAGGCTACCCCATCAGATGACATTGCCAAAGGTGAAGTGCTTTATGCTGAAAGCATGGAAACTACTCATTACTCTATCGTGGATGCTGAGGGAAATGCAATTGCCGTAACCACCACTCTAAATGGTGCTTATGGCTCTAAGGTATTTATAGATGATCTGGGCTTCTTTATGAACAATGAAATGGACGACTTCAGCTCCAAGGCGGGAGAGCCAAACATGTTCGGATTGATCGGCGCAGAAGCAAATAGCATCCAGCCCGGAAAAAGAATGCTGAGTTCCATGACTCCTACCATTGTTGAGAAGGATGGAGAATTGAAAATGGTCGTAGGAACCCCTGGTGGATCTACAATCATTACTTCAGTCGCTCAAGTCATTTCCAATGTAGTTGACTATGACATGGGTATGCTGGAGGCGGTTACAGCCTCAAGGTTTCATCATCAGTGGCTTCCTGATATGGTCACCTTTGAGCCTGACTCTTTCGACTCAACCTTAATTCAGAATCTAAAAGGAAATGGCTATATCATAAGAGAAGGATTCAGCAGAATCCTGGGTTATGTGGATGCCATTATGGTATTGCCTGATGGTAAACTGGAAGGCGGAGCTGATCCCAGAGGTAATGATACTGCCGTCGGTTTTTGATTTTTAATCCCTTACAACATCCTATCTTTGCAGGGTGAACTTATTCCAACCGGAATGGTGTTTCATCTTCAAGTAACCTAATGGACCTTTAATCCATTACAAACTGAAAGTCATGCAAAGAAGAAAGAGAGTCGTCGTCGGTCTTTCCGGCGGTGTCGACAGCTCAGTAGCAGCCCACTTGCTACTGGAGCAGGGATATGAGGTCATCGGCATGTTTATGAAAAACTGGCACGATGAATCCGTAACCATTTCCAATGAGTGTCCCTGGATGGAAGACTCCACGGATGCAATGCTCGTTGCGGAGAAGCTTGGAATACCCTTTCAAGCAATCGATCTCAGCTTAGAATACAAGGATAGAATTGTCGATTACATGTTCTCAGAGTATGAGGCAGGTCGAACCCCTAACCCTGATATCCTGTGTAACCGTGAAATCAAGTTTGACCTCTTTCTGAAGGCTGCAGAAAAGCTAAAAGCAGATTTTGTTGCCACAGGTCACTATTGCCAAAAAGGGGAAATAGAAGTTGATGGAAAACCAGTTTATCAACTTCTCTCGGGTGCTGATAAAAATAAAGATCAGAGTTATTTCCTCTGTCAATTAGATCAGGAGCAACTCAGCAAGGCTCTTTTCCCAATTGGACATTTGCAAAAGCCCGAGGTTCGCGAAATAGCTAAATCTCTTGATTTGATCACAGCTGACAAAAAGGATAGTCAGGGATTATGTTTCATTGGCAAAGTCAGACTTCCTGAGTTTCTTCAGCAACAATTGAAACCAAAGGCTGGTAGAATTATTCAAATCCCAGAGAATCTCCCTGCCTTGGCAAAGTATGCTGTGCCAGCCGGTATAGCCGCAGAAGACTTAACTGAGGAAGAATTGGATAATATTTCGTTGCCTATCCATTACAGACCAGAGCAAGGTGAAATTCTTGGTGAACACAATGGCGCCCATTTCTTTACCGTTGGACAGCGAAAAGGCCTTAAAGTTGGAGGTACTGGGAAACCCTTATTTGTGATCGCCACCGATACGGTCCAAAATGTGATTTACACAGGGCTTGGAGAAACTCATCCTGGACTTCTAAGGGATGCGCTTTTTGTAGAAAGCGATGAGATTCACTGGATCAGGGAAGACCTGGAACTCGCTCCAGGAGAATCCGCGAGGTATGAAGCGAGAATAAGATATAGGCAGCCACTTGTTGGAGCAACTTTGATTCGAAAGGAAAAAG
>CAZLUY010000664.1:0-4816 GCA_964562785.1 uncultured Limnohabitans sp.
GATGACCAAAGAGCAGATGCTTTGGGAATAGCAGGAAACCCAAATCTCAAAACCCCCAATATAGATGCTTTAGCCAAGTCCGGAACAAGGTTTACTAACGCTTATGTCATGGGTGGAAATCACGGGGCCATCTGTGCAGCAAGTAGGGCCATGCTGATGTCAGGGAAAGGTCTATTCAGAGTGCTTGATAAATTAGATGGAGAGTATACCATGCCTATGCATTTTGCAGCCAACGGATACTCCACTTTTGGAACCGGCAAGTGGCACAATGAGAAAACTGCTTTCGAAAAAAGCTTTCAACATGGGAAGAATGTATATCTGGGAGGAATGGCCAACCACTATGAAATCTCTCTTCGCGACATGACTGAAGGGGATACTCTTTCAGCTCCTGAGCTTAAGGGTTATTCCACAGATCTATTTGCTGGTGCTGCCAAAGAATTCATCTCAAAGCATGTTGACTCCGGAAGTGAAGATCCATTTTTCACCTATGTGTCCTTCACTGTTCCTCATGACCCATATTCGCCAAGGGAAGATTTTATCGATAGATACGATCCTGAAGACATAGTACTTCCTGAAAATTTCCTACCTGTCCATCCATTTCACTTTGACCAGTTGAATATCAGAGATGAAAACCTTCTCGCTTGGCCTAGAGATCCAGAAAAAGTAAAAGCAGTATTGGCGGATTATTATGCGCTTATCACCCATCTGGACCAGCAAGTGGGTGAATTGATCCAATTGCTCAAAGACAAAGGTGTCTATGAAAACACCATAATCGTCTATGCCGCCGATAATGGCTTAGCCATCGGATCCCATGGTCTTCTCGGTAAGCAAAATATGTATGAGCATTCTTCAAGGGTTCCTATGATTTTATCAGGACCAGGAGTGCCGCAAAATCAGGTTCGGGAGACATACACCTACTTGTTTGACATCTTCCCCACCTTGGCTGAACTAGCCGAATTGGATAACCCTCAGAATGTAGATGGACATAGCCTTGTCGGAAGTATGCAGGATGCCAGCAAATTGGTACGAGATTATGTCTTTACAGCTTACCGACATACAGTTAGAGCTATTCGAAATGGGGATTGGAAACTGATCCGCTACCCCGAAAGGGATTATACCCAGCTTTATGACTTGAATTCCGATCCGGATGAGAAGAATAACCTCGCAGAAAATCCGGAAATGGCGGATCGGATAAGAGAGTTGAAGGAAATCATGCAGAATGAGCAATTAGCTGCAGGTGACACCGTGGCCTGGACTGCTGATGAAATTTTGCCTCTGGATTATGACCATACCAAAATCAATAGATTCCCGGATCGATGGCAACCTGACTACACCTTGGACAAGTATTTCAGCGACCTTCAAGAAAAGTAAAGGTGTACGGATGATGGAGGCCTGGTGTACGGAAAAGGACAAGCGTTTAGATCAAAAGTGCTCATATTTCCTGCATTCGCCCTTGGAACGAGTTTTGAACCTAGAATTGAAAATTATAAGTATATGCTCACATTTCTGGTTTGGCTAATTCTGTTTATCATCTGTTGGCCGATTGCAATTCTTGCCCTATTTCTGTACCCAATCATTTGGTTACTGCTTTTGCCTTTCCGATTACTCGGATTCGCTATTGAACTTTCCTTTGATTTGATTCGAAACATCTTCATGTTTCCATTCAGAATGGTAGGAAGAGCATAATTTGATATCCTGATTTCATTCTGCATTTTGCCGGAGTTTTAACCCAGCCGGCATCTATGCGTTATTTACTTTCATTTCTACTTCTCCTCTTATGGCTTCCTGCCAAAGCTCAGGAAACGATCGTTTTTAAGAGTGGCGATGAGGGACATGCCATCTACAGAATACCTGCCATCATCTCTCTTCCAAATGGAGATTTACTAGCCTTTGCTGAAGGCAGGGTAAACGGCACTGATGATTTCGGTGACATCAATTTAGTCATGAAAAGAAGCTCGAATGGCGGTAAAAAATGGTCCGACATTCAGACTCTTATCGACTATGATTCCCTTCAAGCGGGGAACCCGGCACCAGTCGTAGATCTACATGACCCCGACTATCCTAAGGGAGTAGTTTATCTTTTTTACAACACTGGAAACAATCATGAATATGATGTGCGGACTGGAAATGGCGTGCGAGAGGTTTGGTTGATAAAATCATATGACCTGGGTCGAAGCTGGGAATCACCCATTAATATCACTTCCCAAACCCATAGACCAAATCAACCCAAATTCAATCCCAACTATACTTTCGAAGAAGATTGGAGGCATTATGCCAATACACCTGGACATGCCTTTCAATTCCAGGAAGGCAAATTCAAAGGGAGAATTTACGTTGCCGCAAACCACTCTGCTGGGGAATTCAACTCAAAAGGAGAAGATTACTTTGCTCATGGTTTTTTCACGGATGATCATGGAAAGACATTCTCTCTGTCAGAATCCATTAGCATACCTGGCTCAAATGAATCTATCGCGGCAGAGCTTCCCGATAGCAGGATGATCATGAGCATTAGAAATCAGAAAGGAGATATTCGGCAGAGGATTATCGCCTTTTCTGAAGATGGTGGACAAAGCTGGAATCAAGAATATTTCGAGGACAGCTTAGTGGATCCTGTCTGCCAGGGTTCAATCCTTTCCTTTCAAAACAAAAAGGGAAATACCATCCTTGCCCACTCTAACAATGACAACCCTGGACAACGAAACAACCTTACCATCAAATTTAGCTATGATCTAGGTCGAACTTGGAGTGACGCACGTGTAGTTGATAGAAAGGAAAATCTGGAAAAGGGCTCCTGGACGGCTTACAGTGATTTGGTCTATTTTGGCAAGAACAGACTTGGAATTCTTTATGAGAGGGCTGACTACTCGGAAGTCGTATTTAGGACTTTTAAGGAATAAGCCAATCAAAAAATTAAAAAGCTGATTTTTGTCATTGGAAGCGGTTTGGAATAGCCATAGGTTTCGAGACTAATTACACCCCAAAATGCGCTATCCCAACTATTTCGGTCGAGTTTCTCTTTTCATCATCTACTTCTGGTTCGGTATCCTCAAGGTTATCGGCATATCGCCTGCCGAAGGGTTGGTAGAAAACCTGTTCAATCAGACGCTCGGCACAGTGGTAGATTTTCAAATTTTTAGTTTGGGTTTTGGTATTTTCGAATGTTTCGTTGGTCTCATCTGGCTCTTTCCCAGATTCACCAAAGTGGCTTTCTACATTTTGATTGCGCATATGGTTATGACCTTTTTGCCAACACTCCTTTTACCTGAAGCTACGTGGCAGACCTGGTTTACCCCTACCCTTGTTGGTCAATACATCATTAAAAATTTCGCCTTGATTTCCCTGGGTTGGTTTATCTGGAAAGCGGATTCCCAGGAAGTAAAAAGCCCTGCGAAGTCAAAGGTGATGAATACCTCCCTCGAAAAAGTCCTCGTGAAAAAAGTCAGCTAATTCAGCTGCAATTTTTGTCTATTTTAGGATCATTATTGAAATGACCAATTAATGACAGAAGACTCCTTCCTCTCCGATAAAGGAAAACAAGTAGCTAAAAATATGTCAAGAGTAGACATTGACGCATACTTCGAAGCCATGGACGATCTATATCACCCAACTGATAACCCTGAAGGAGCTTTTCCAATGAATGTGGCCGAAAACTTACTTTGCTGGCAACAGCTAAAGGAAAAAATTCAGGAAATCGGCCGTAAAAAGGATATCCCTGATTGGGTAGCAAACTATGGAGACCCGGCAGGTGTCGAACCTTTGCGAGAGGCCATCGCTCGATATCTTTCTGATTTTATTATCAAGACATCCATTGAGGCAGAAACCCTAGCCATCTCAGGAGGTGCCACTGGAGTCATTGAGTTGACCACCTTCCTCATTGCCAATCCTGGTGATACAGCCGTGATCCCTGCCCCCAGCTATCCAGTTTACACAGCAGATATGGGAGTGATGCCTGGGGTAAAAAGGTATGATCTTCAGACTCATCATGATATCGACGAGTTAAAAAGCGGGATTCCAATTTCCATCGAACAACTCGAAAAAGCCAAGACAGAAATTGAAGCGGCGGGAAGCCATTTCAAAATCTTGATTCTTACCTCCCCAGATAATCCAACAGGGATGATTTATTCTGAGGCTCAACTCAGGGAAATTACCGATTGGTGTGTAAGTCAGGAGATCCATCTTATCGTGAATGAGATCTATGGAATGAGCAGAATCCAGATAGATCATCCAGACCTTGAGGATGATTATCAAGAGCCCATTGAATTTTACTCTTTCGCGAAAATTATGAAGGAATATCAAAGTCCACTTCTGCACTACTGGTATTCTTTTTCTAAAGATTTTGGAATCTCCGGTTTCCGCATTGGAGTCCTTCATACCCATAGCGAGGCCTTGATCAATGGATATAGAAATGCTGGTTTAAGCCATGCGATATCGAACCATACTCAATGGCTAATCGCCGAAATGCTAAACGATAAAACCTTCCTTGAGCGATTCTTCATAAGCCAGACTTATGCATTAACTCAGGCTTATTTGACAGTTAGGAATTCCTTAATGGAGGTTGGAGTAAAAATCAATCCATCGTATGGGTCCTTGTTTGTTTGGATGGATTTATCTCACCTTTTGGAAGATGAAACTTCCGAGGCTGAGACCAAACTATGGAAGGAAATATATGATTCCACGAAAGTTCTAATCACTCCTGCAGATGGCTTTGGACATAGCAAGAAAGGTCTTTTTCGTCTGGTGATTACAAGCTTAAAACCCGAGGAGTTGAAGGTAGCAATGGAGAGGTTAAAGGGGTTTATTGGTTCAAAAATTCATT
>CAZLUY010000665.1:0-2582 GCA_964562785.1 uncultured Limnohabitans sp.
ATCACCCTAAATAACTTTAATAATCCTTGGCTGCAGAGCTATGGAATGGGCTTACGTACTGTACTTTTGAACTATTACGTGAAGTTCGATATGGCGAGACCAGTTAGAAATTATGAGCGCGAAGACTTTAGATTTTATGTGAGTCTTGGCTTCAATTTCTAATCTCAGGCACAACCTTTTTATAACTCCAGATCTATGATTAAATCAATGACCGGTTTCGGTAATGCCGTTTTTGAGGATGAAAAGCGAGCTATCAATGTGGAAGTGAAAACCCTCAATTCAAAGTTTCTGGATTTTTCATTTCGAAGTCCCAGACAGTTTTCTGAGAAAGAAACTGAAATAAGAACATTGGTTCAATCAGTCCTGGAAAGGGGAAAAGTTAGCTTGACTTTGGATGTGCAGACAAAAAGTAATGGAGAGCTTCCCATTACTATTGATGAAGAGTTATTCACTACATTTTTTCAGAAGTTTTCTCAGATGTCGCAAACGGTAGGAGGTAACGAAAGTGAAGTTTTTAAACTTGCTCTCCAATCCCCAGGGGTTATGACAAATGTTTCTCCTAAGAATGAGGATAGTGAAGAAGAATGGAAATTAATCCTAGGCGTGATCAAAGAAGCTCTTAATTCTTGTGATTGCTTCCGAAAGGATGAAGGGGCTGCCCTGGAGGGAAAGTTGAAGGAGAATATTGAAGAAATTGCTGGAGGCCTTGAGGAAATCAAATCGGTAGAAGGGGAGAGGAAAAACAGGATCAAAGAAAAGATCAGAGGGCACTTTTCAGAATGGCTTGATGAAAATCAGTTTGATTCAAACAGGTTTGAACAAGAATTGATTTATTACTTCGAGAAGCTGGATATTACCGAAGAGATTGTGAGGCTTGGGACGCATTTACAATACTTTACCAAGACCATGAGTGAAGGAAAAGGTCAGGGTAAAAAGCTAGGGTTTATCAGTCAGGAGATTGGCAGAGAAATCAATACAATTGGGTCTAAGGCAAATGATGCCGGCATGCAAAAGCATGTGATTCTAATGAAGGATGAATTAGAAAAGATAAAGGAGCAATCCTTGAATGTACTCTAATTGATATCCGTTTTTCTGACAAGTTGACCAGCAGGCACTCGCAAAAACTCTCCGGAGTCAATGATAACTTTCCCATTGATTAGGACATATTCTATTCCCTCCGGGTACTGATGGGGATCTGTAAAAGTGGATTTGTCAGCTATGGTGTTTGGGTCAAATAAGACTAAATCTGCGAAGGATCCTACTTCAATTTTCCCTCGATTTTCTAACCCCAATCTTTCAGCTGGGAGACCTGTCATTTTGTGAATAGCTTGCGATAGCTCCAGGACATTCTTTTCTCGTGTGTAGTAACCTAATACCCTTGGAAAGGATCCATAGGCTCTAGGGTGAGGATGACCTAATCCTGGCTTTGAAAGTCTACCATCGGATCCGACCATAGTCATCGGGTGTCTCATTATCCTTTCTACATCCTCTTCATCCATTGCATGATAAATAGTCCCTGTCCCTCCATTGAGTTGAGCTTGAATCACATATTCTGCTGCTTTCTCAACAGTTGGGTTTTGGCCATCTTCTATTAGCCAATCCTTCATAGTGCGACCTTCCAGATCAGGTTTCCACTCCACTCTTGAGAACTGAATTCTGTCGAGATCATTTCCACCTCTGTCATTGAGAATATTCCATACTATACCCGCTTTGATACTGTCAAGTAATAGTGGGTTATTCACTCTTTCTTTAAACAGTCCCCCTTCCCGAGCCCAACTTGGAATGAGAACACTTATTCCCGTATGACTAGCAGCGTAAGGATATTGATCCATCATGATATCAAGACCTTTTTCCCTTGCAGAATCTACCATGGCAAGAGTTTTCACGCTGGCTCCCCACATTTTTACTCCTATTGCTTTATGATGCGTGAGTACCACTGGGATATCTGCTTCCCTACTTATGGAAATTGCCTCTCTAACTGCTGGGATTAAGCCTATTCCTTCTTCTCTAAGGTGACTCGTATAAATTCCACCAAATTCTGAAGTAACTGCGGATAGAGCAATGATTTCATCTAGTTCTGCAAAAGTGCCGGGGAGGTACTTTAACCCAGTAGAAATTCCGAATGCTCCGTTCTCCATCGCTTTGCGAACCGATCCTTTCATTAATTCAAGCTCTTCAGAGCTTGGAGGGCGATTGTCAAGGTTTAAGTATTCTCGTCTTATTGAGTTGTGACCTATCAGATATCCGACATTTATCCCTAAACCCATTTTTTCCAGAGAATCCAGATATGGCTCAAAAGGCCAGGGACTACTACCATCCGGACCTCCTAACGCAAAGGTTATCCCTTGTCTAGCGTGACTTTCAGCCAAAGGCATCTCCATTAGTGGCTCTAAATGAGTATGCATGTCAATAAAACCTGGAGAAAGAGCCAAGCCTTTTGCATCAATTTCTTTTGAACTTAGGTTGTTTTTAAGATCCCCAACAGCGACAATCTTCCCTCCGCTAATGCCCACATCTCCCTTGAAAGAAGGATTTCCTTTTCCATCAAAGATTTGGGCATCACGAATTATCAAGTCAAATTT
>CAZLUY010000666.1:0-1693 GCA_964562785.1 uncultured Limnohabitans sp.
AAATGGAAAGGTGTTTCCTGGGTGGGGTCTCGAAGACCTTTGGAAGGGGGAGAGGTTGACCGTCTGATGCAGACCGGAGCAGATGCTATTTCCCAGACGCCCTTTGCTTGGCAGTCAGATCCTGGCAGTCCAGATATTCGATGGCGCGTGGAAAGCGATGAGATGTGGTGGGGAGAGTCATCTAAAGGGATTGCCGCAACCCTGGATTCTACCAAAAGGCATAATATTCTAAATGTGCTCAAGCCTCATATTTGGGTAAGAGGAAGCTGGCCAGGAGAGATTGAAATGAAGGATGAAGGAGACTGGGAGCTTTGGTTTAAAAATTATCGCGGTTTCATTCTGGATTATGCTGTTTTGGCTGAAGAATTAGGAATCCCGGTTTTATGTATTGGTACTGAGCTAGAACTAACTACGCACAGGGAGGATGATTGGAGAAAAGTAATTAGTCAAATCCGAAAGGTCTATTCCGGGGATCTAATCTATGCAGCTAATTTCACTGAATTTGAGCATATCGAATTTTGGGATGAACTGGATTACATAGGTGTGCAGGCATACTTCCCTTTGTCCAAAAAGAAGAATCCTAACCTCAAGGATTTGATTAAAGGTTGGGATGAACCCAAGAAGAAAATTGAGCGAGTTTCAGGCAAGTTTCAGAAGCCTGTGGTCTTTACTGAAATAGGTTATTGCAATACTGTAGATGCCGCCGTAGAACCTTGGGTCTGGCCAAAGGATAGAAAAGGAGCCCCAACATCTGAGGACATGCAGGCCTTATGCTATGAGGCATTTTTTGAATCGGTTTGGAAAGAAGATTGGATGGCAGGAGCATTTTGGTGGAAATGGTTTCCAAATGGCTCCAGACAATCCATGGGTTTCACTCCCCAGGGCAAGAAAGCTGAAGAGGTTTTATCTCAGTACTACTCGTCCAACTAGGATCATCCAAAACCCTGATGAAAATCAGTGTAATTGCCCAAGCTATAATTTAGGTTCGTAATAGGTCAAAGGCCTGTTTTTCATCAACCAAATTATAGAAATCATGAAAAAGAATATGGGAAGTATGGATCGGGGGATTCGTTTATTACTCGCTGCTGTTTTAGTGGTACTTTTCTTCTCTGGGACTCTGAGTGGATTGCTAGGGACTATCGCTTTGATAGTGGCTGCTGTTTTTATTCTTACTAGTCTGGTAAATTTCTGTCCACTTTATTTAGCCCTTGGTTTAAAGACTTCCAAAGGTTAAAACCATAAAAAAAGCCCGCTTCATTCGAAGCGGGCTTTTTTGTTGACTGACAGGTCACATCCTTAAATTTTCCATTTCTATCTGAGGAGCAAATGGTTGCTCATAGTACCTTTTACCCGTTGCTTTGTAGAGTGAATTGGCCAAAGCCGCGAATACCGGTGGGAAAAGTGGCTCGCCTAATCCAGTCGGATCTTCATTGTTTTTCACAAAGTCAACCTGAATATTTTTTGGCGCTTCCTTATTCCGAATCATTCGGTAGCGATCAAAGTTTCTTTTTGTAGGAGCTCCATTTTCAAAACTCATTTCACCATAAAAGGCGTTTCCAATTCCATCTACAATTGCTCCTTCTCCCATATTTCGCGCTGCATCTGGGTTGACCACAATTCCACAATCAACCGCTGCAAAGACCGACTCAACAACAGGAGTCCTATCAATTATTTTTGTATCAACTACTTCAGC
>CAZLUY010000667.1:0-1831 GCA_964562785.1 uncultured Limnohabitans sp.
TTTTATGGATCCAAACAATGTGAAAGTCACAGGATCACTTAGATATCAATAAAGAAGGCTGGTTCAACCGGCCTTTTTTTATTTATCGAAGAGTGGAGGGCGTTTGGCCTGCCAATCTGAGTTATTCTGAATCAGCTCACCAAGCATCACCAATTTATCTTCTTCAAACAAGTTTGCTAAAAGAGTAATGGAGGTAGGGCTGCCAGAGTCATTGAAACCATTTGGAAGACACAATACAGGGTGTCCTGTTAGATTGGTGATTTGTAACTGTGGATCACCAAAAGTTGGGGTAACGATCACATCAAAACCCTTGATGGTTTCATGAACTTCTTCAATCAAAACAGATCGTTGTCGGCTCATATTCACGTAGTCCACTGCTGAAATAAAGCGAGCAGCTCGGAATAGGTTTGGCCATGCATTTTTGTGCTGAGCAACTAGTTGATCATCCCAGCCCATTCTGGTTAATTCATCGAATGCCGCAGCCCCTTCTGCCATAAGCATCATTACCAAGGGTGTTGCATCTATTTCATTATCCAAAGAGATAGGGTGAAGTTCAATTCCTTGATTTCTTAATAGCTCCAGGACCGCCTCATCATTTTTATCATTTCTTCTTTCGAAGAATGGCTTGAAATAACCCACTTTCAGAGACTTAACATCTTCTTTAGCAGAAAAATTGAAAGCTGCCGGAATGGTGCTTTGGTCCAAAGGATCTGCTCCATTGATTATTGAAAGTACAATCGCATTATCTAAGCTTGATCTTGAAATGGGGCCAATTTTATCCATAGACCAGCTGAGTGCCATTGCACCCGCTTTGCTCACTCGTCCATAAGTTGGGCGAAGACCCGTTACACCATTTCTTGTTGATGGTGAAACTATGGATCCTAAGGTTTCGGTACCTATGGCAAATGGCACCAAACCAGCACTTACAGCAGATGCTGATCCTGCTGAAGAACCGCTTGATCCTTGTTTCAAATTCCAGGGGTTTTTGGTTACCCCACCGTACCAAACATCCCCCATGGCCAAGGCTCCTAAAGTGAATTTACCGACCAGAACTCCGCCTGCCTCATCCAACTTTTTCACTACCGTCGAAGTCCCTTGCAATTGTTGGTCTTTGTAGGGAGCGGCCCCCCAGGTTGTTTTAGTACCGTCAACAGTCAGCAAGTCTTTAATTCCATACGGGATACCATGTAGCGGACCTCTATAATTTCCATTTGATATTTCGGCATCCATTGCTCTTGCCTTCTCAAGCGCCGATTTTTCCATAAGAGTGATCAGGCATTGAAGAGTGTCAGAGTAGCTCTTTATTCTATCCAGATAAATTTGAGTGAGCCGCTCGCTTGTTAATTTCTGAGACTTTATAAGCACGGCTAAATCATGAACCGGCATGTAGGCGATATCTGCTTCTCTCTCGGGTAGCTCAATGCTTTCCTCTAATCCCCAATCCAGATCATTTTGAGTCTGGTTTGGTACAAAACCTCTTGGTAATGGATTAAAAATGAGAGAAGGACTAACGGCATTTTCTAAAGAAGTTTCTCTAAGTTCTCCGAGGTTCCTAAGCTGAGTGTTTAATCTTCCGACCATACTGTCCCTTTCGGCATCCGTGAATTCCAGACCTAACAAATCAGACGCACCCTGGATTTTTTGAGGAGTAATTTCTCCTGCCTTTCTTCCCATTGAAAAGCCCAATGCCAGCATCGCCAGGGCTCCGATTCCCATAAATGCCAGTCTGGATAATCTTCTTTCCTTTTTCATTTACTTAGTTTTGTATAATCCTCAAACTTCGAGGCTTTGAAGGTGTTCAAATAGCTAATGAAAATCAAACCGCCCATGG
>CAZLUY010000668.1:0-4748 GCA_964562785.1 uncultured Limnohabitans sp.
CAAAAGGTCAACTGTCACCGCCTGAGGAACCGTATTAGGCATCTCCATATAGGTAGTTGTACCACCAGCGACACCAGATTTAGATTCAGTATAGATTTCTCCTTTGTGTGTTAAACCAGGCTCTCTAAAATGCACCTGATCGTCAATTACCCCAGGGAATAGATATTTCCCTTCTGCGTCAATTTTGATTTCTGCATCGGTCGAGCTTAGGTCATCAGCGATTTTACTGATGCGCCCATTTTCCACAAAAATATCCTGCTGACTAATCCGTCCTTCATTGACTATATTTGCCCCGGTGATAAGTATACTTTTCATTTTATCTCTTGAGTTGATCGTTAATCCTTAACTCTAAATTAAGTAATCATGAGCAATGAATCGTCGGGTTTTGAAAGTTTTAAACTGAACCGTCAGCTGCTGAATGCAATTGAGGAGGCGGGCTATAAAAACCCCACTGCTATTCAGGAAAAATCCATTCCTCTTGCCCTTTCTGGTCATGATGTTTTGGGGATTGCGCAGACTGGAACAGGTAAAACTGCGGCATATGTTTTACCTGTTTTGATGAAAGTGAAATATGCTCAAGGCAGTCATCCGCGAGCTTTGATTCTGGCTCCAACCCGTGAGTTGGTGATGCAGATCGAAGAAGTGGTACGTGATCTTGCGAAGTATACCGATCTGAGAATTGTTTCACTTTACGGTGGTTTAGGCCCCAAAACACAGATTGAGCAAATCGAGGCCGGAGTGGACATTTTGATTTCAACAACCGGTAGGTTCCTTGACCTTTACAGAAAGGGGAAGATTTTCACAAGAGAAATCAAGACCATGATCCTGGATGAAGCAGACAAAATGATGGACATGGGCTTTATGCCTCAAATCAGAAATATTCTTGAGGTTATCCCGGTTAAAAGACAAAACCTTCTTTTTTCAGCCACCTTTAGCACCCGAGTTGATCATTTGTCTGAGGAGTTTTTAGAGTTTCCAGAGCGTGTGGAGATAACTCCATCTGCCACGACAGCGGAGACTATTGATCAGGAGAAATATGAGGTTCCTAACTTCAGAACTAAGCTGAACCTTCTTAAGCATATTCTGGCTCAGGAATCCGTATCAAAGGCTATCATCTTTGCTAGAAGTCGAAAAAATGCGGAAGAGGTTTATCAGTTTGTGGATAGCAGAAAGTTGGGTTCAGCCCGAGTTATTCATGCCAATAAAGGCCAGAATACACGGATCCATTCCATGGAGCTATTTAAGGAGGGAGAAGTCGATTTCCTTGTGGCAACAGATGTAGCTGCGAGGGGGCTAGATGTTTCTCAGGTTTCTCATGTGATTAATTTTGACGTACCACTGATTTATGAGGATTATGTCCACCGAATAGGAAGAACCGGTCGAGCTGAAAATGAAGGGGTAGCAATCACCATGATAAATCCTGCTGAGTGGTGGCATTTTGATCGAATAGAATCCATGATCCGGATGGAAGTTCCACTCTTTGAAATACCAGAGGATGTGGACATCACTCCAACTCCTTTTGCAGAGAAGCAAAGATACGAGCGGGAGATGGACAAGATAAAGCAGAAGGAGAATCCGGAATACAAGGGGGCTTTTCACGAGAAAAAGGAGAAGCCTAAAAAGAATATTGGTAAGGGAGAAAAGGCGCGAGCCAAAAAGCATGGTCCGAAGAAAAATCGGAATCAGCTGAAGACCAAGAACAGGAAAAAACGGAAATAAAAAAGGCCTCATTTGAGGCCTTTTTTATTATCTGTCTGTTCTGGTGTTGGTTCCGTCAACCCGAGTTCTGTTCTCTCGGTTGGCCAGGTCCCAAGCGGTATGGAATACCAATTGTGCTCTTTTCGTCATCAATGGGAATTCGATTTTATCTACCGTATCTGTTACCTGATGGTAATCGTCATGAACACCATTGAAGAAGAAGATCACTGGAATATCATATTTGGCGAAATTGTAATGATCAGATCTGTAATAGAATCTGTTAGGATCATCCTCAGCATCATATCTGTAATCCAGAATTAGATCTGTGTAAGTGATGTTATTGTACTCGTTGATTTTCTTCAGATCCGTAGAAAGCATCTCCGAACCGATTACATAAACGTAATCTTTGTTATCCGCCTCTTGGTACTCATAATCTATACGGCCCACCATGTCAATATTGATATTGTTCACCGTATTAGCGATTGGGTAGATTGGATTTTCAGAGTAGTACTGCGAACCGAGAAGTCCTTTTTCCTCTCCAGATACATTGATGAAAAGGATAGATCTTCTTGGCTTAACTCCATCTTTGGCAGCCATTGCGAAGGCCTCGGCAATTTCCATTACAGAAACAGTTCCTGAACCATCATCATCAGCACCATTGAAAATTTCACCTGTGCTGCTTACACCTACATGATCATAGTGAGAAGAAATTACCAAAACTTCATCCTTCTTATCAGTTCCTTCAAGGAAGGCTACAAGGTTAGAAGTCTGAACAACATCCTTCTGCTTAGAAACAAGGAAGTTTGCTTTTTGAGATTCAATGGTTTCTGGATTGCTCTTAGCAGCCTCTTTAAGGGTAGCTACGTCTGATCCAAATAACTCAGCCATTTTATCAGAGCTCACAACGAAGATTGGCCTTTGTCTTGTTTCCTTTTCAAATCCAAGCCTACCTCTGCTTGCTAGTCTTTTATATCTACCTGCAAGCCTGTCGAAGTTCGCCTGACCTTCCATAGTTACAATGACGATTCCGGCAGCTCCTGCTTCCATTACTTGATCAACAAGCCCTTGAGTTCTTTGGCCAATGGCCCAAAGTCCAACCAGCTTATCAGTCACATCGACTTTAGCTAAGTTTTCTTCGGAGGCCAATCCAAGAAAGACCAAATCAGTTTTCAATTTCTTGTCCATATCACCATCACCCTGGAAAATGAAATCTTCATTTCTTACAAGCTTTTGCTTGCCAATTTGTAGGGTGACTTCGTCATACGAAACACTTACCAAATCAAATGGCTGTTCGAAACTGCCATTCATGGCTCCAGTCAATCCCAGACTTTTGTAATGATTAATAATGTATTCGGCAGCTCTCTTCTGTCCTTCCGAACCAGTGTCTCTACCTTCCATCTCATCAGATGCGATTACTGACAGATGTTTTTCCAAATCTTCAGCGGAAATTGTACTTGCATATTTGACCTGCGTAGGGTTCTGAGCAAGCACCTGAGAGCCCATTCCCATGGCCACCAAAGCGGTGATTAACAGTTGTTTTTTCATAGTTTTCATTTATCCGGCCCTAAACTATAGAAAAAAAATTAACGGCCGTAAACCGTTTGTCAATAAAGCTTGTTGAGTGGGTGATTTCAGAAGGTTTGACCTTCGGAATACACTGAATTATATTGTACATTTGCCCCTTGAAAACACAAGGAATTATTCCCAAATAATAAACTATTTCCCTAAAGTTTCTTATGCAGATCAATCTTTCAAACGCTCTTAAATTTGAGAGCAGACACAATGGCCCGACAGAGGCGGAAATCGCGATGATGTTGGAGAAAATCGGTGCCTCATCAATGGAGGAATTAATCGATCAGACAGTCCCGAAAAGTATCCAAATGGAGAGGACTATGGATTTGCCAACGGCAAAATCTGAATCTGATTTTCTGAAAAGCTTTAAAAGGCTGGCCGAGAAGAATAAGGTATTCAAATCATTCATTGGAATGGGGTATTATGACACCCTTGTTCCGGGAGTTATTTTAAGAAATGTGCTGGAGAACCCAGGATGGTACACAGCTTATACGCCTTATCAGGCGGAAATCGCTCAGGGTAGATTAGAAGCATTGATCAACTTCCAGACTGTAGTTATGGAACTAACAGGAATGGAAATCGCGAATGCTTCCTTACTTGACGAATCTACTGCTGCTGCTGAAGCTATGACCATGCTTTATTCTGTAAAGCCAAGAGCGAAGAAGCAAGCCACAAGATTTTACGTAGACGAAAAGATATTCCCACAGACCAAAGCTGTTCTTGAGACAAGAGCAGAGCCATTAGGTATTGAATTGGTTTATGGACCTATTGCTAATTTGGATGTTACGGATGAGAATCTTTACGGAGTTCTTTTTCAGTATCCAAATGTTGAAGGTGAGGTTAAAGATTACACAGCCATCGTAGAGGCTGCGAAAGAGAATAATGTATCCACAGCCTTCGCAACAGACCTCCTTGCATTAACCATGCTAACACCTCCTGGCGAAATGGGAGCTGATGTGGTAGTTGGATCCGCTCAAAGATTTGGGGTGCCTATGGGCTATGGAGGTCCTCATGCAGGATTCTTTGCAACCAAAGAGAAAAACAAGAGACAGATTCCTGGACGGATCATTGGTGTATCTTTAGATAGAGCTGGTAAGAAGGCTTATAGAATGGCTCTTCAAACTAGAGAGCAGCATATCAAGAGCGAGAAGGCGACTTCCAATATCTGTACTGCGCAGGTTCTTCTAGCGGTGATGTCCAGCTTCTATTCAGTTTATCATGGACCAAAAGGGCTGAAAAATATAGCTTTGAGAACTCATGGCCTGGCAAAGGTTACGGCTCAAGGATTAAGTGATCTTGGCTTTGATATTTCTCATCAGAACTTCTTCGATACCATTCGAGTGGAGGCAAGTACTGAGACTGTTGCCAAGGTTCAAGAAGTAGCTGTTAAGGCTGAAATCAATTTCAGATATGAAGAAGGTGTGATTTACATCGCCTTTGATGAAGCTAAGCAGTTAGAAGATGCTCAGGCAGTGGTT
>CAZLUY010000669.1:0-1922 GCA_964562785.1 uncultured Limnohabitans sp.
AGGTTCATTTTTCGGGTTTTTAGTCTTATTTTCAGATACACATTACCCAGGATTATGAAGATTTTAGTACCCATTGATTTTTCCAAAGATGCCGAAAGAGCATTGGAATATGCAATCACCTTAGCCAATCAAAAAAGTGGAAGTATAGAACTTATCCATGTGATTGATCTAGTTTATGATTTTACCAGTCAGGCTGCAGTCGCTCTTGATGGAATGCATAATGATGCTCACAGAATTCTTGGACAATTGGTAAAGAAATTTGAAGGTAAGGGTGTACCCATGAGCTATGAAGTGAAAGAAGGCACAGCTTCCATAACAGTAGCAAAATATGCTCAGGAAAAAGAGAAAGACTTAATAGTAATGGGCACCAAAGGTGCGAGTGGTGTAGTGAAATGGGCTTTAGGTTCAACCACAACAAGCTTAATCAAAGAGGCAACGATCCCTGTTCTGGTAGTACCGCATGCAGCAGACCTATCACAAATTAATGGGCTCACTTTGGCACTGGAGTTTTCCAATCATGAGCGAAAATTCGTCGAATGGGTTGTAAATATTTGTGCTTCCTGGAAAACCAAGCTTTCCTTCCTACATATAGTCGCAGAACCAGATTTCAAAGAAGAGCTAGCCTGCATGGGCTTAAGCTCTTTTGTGACCAAAAATTTTGGAGAAATAGAGTTTGACTGTCTAACGGAAAAAGCAACCACTCCAAACGAAGGACTAAATTCATATCTCAATACCCATCCAAATACCATTTTGGTGGTTTGTCACGAGCATCAGAATTTTTGGAATCAGTTGACGAAAAAAAGTGAATCTATCGAACTAGCTTATGCTGCCAAAACCCCAATTTTGGTATTGATCTGATTATTTACTGATCAATTCCTCAAAATCGTCGCGGATATAAATCACATTTCGACCGAGTTCAATCCATTTTTTCTTTTCGAGCTGCTTCAAAAGTCTTGATATCACTTCTCTGGAAGTGCCCAGCTCCGTTGCTATCTCCTGATGAGTAATGGATAGCTCATTGGTCTTTCCTTGCTTCATCCGAACAACAATGTAATTCATTAGCCTCTGATCCATCCGTTTAAAGGCGACGGCATCTAGGGCTGTTAGAAGCTCATTGAACCTCGATTGATAGGTAGTAGAGACAAAGTTTTTCCATTGCTTATATTTTCCAGTCCACATCTCATGAACTTCAATAGGAATACCTATAAATGAAGTATCCTCCTCTACAACAGCTTTTATCTCACTAGGTTTGGAAGCTGCACAGCAGGTCAAGGATAAGGCACAAGTTTCTCCTGGATCAAGGTAATACAGGAAGAGTTCCTTCCCTTCATCATCCAATCTTAGAATCTTGATATAACCACTTAGAACAATAGGAACCATCTTCACATATTTCCCCGGCTCCATCAAAATATCTCCTGGCTTAGCAGTCAAAATTTTGCTGGACTCACTCATTTCTTTCAGCAATTCCTCATCTGTGAATTGCGGCAAAAAACTTTTTAATTCCTCTATTCCCATTGCTTGCAATTTATAATCAAAAATAGAATCACATAAATGAATTCGAAAGTTCAATTATTGAAAACCTCCGGAGATTACCTTTCACCCTGTTCTAAGCTCATTAGTACAAAGATTGATTAGGAAAAAATACAAACCCCTAGCTTTGCACCCTCCAATAAAATCCACTTCGGCAGGATATGTTGCGAAGCTTAGCACTCATAATTTTCACTCTGTTATCACTCCAGGTCTTTGGACAAAAGATTCAAATTTTGGATCAGGAGACAGAAAATCCTCTTGAAGGAGTACTGGTTTTTGGTGCGAATCCACAAAACTATTCTGTGTCTGACCAAAATGGAGAAGTGGATTTTTCGCCATTGGTAAATGAGGAGATCATTTATCTCCAATTATTTGGTTACCAAAGTGAATCT
>CAZLUY010000670.1:0-1847 GCA_964562785.1 uncultured Limnohabitans sp.
ATGTAGAGGCTGCAATTGAGGATGCAAAGATCAATTCGGAGATCAATGGGGTTTCTAATACCAAGTTTTATGCTGGTGATATGAAGGAAATTCTCAACGAAGATTTCATCTCTACTCATACCAGACCGGATGTGATCATTACTGATCCACCACGAGCCGGAATGGATGAAAAGGTAGTTCGAATGCTTTTACAGCTTGAGGCACCCACAATTGTCTACGTCTCATGCAACCCGGCAACTCAGGCAAGGGATCTAGCGATTTTGGATGAAAAATATAAGGTTGAGAAGATTCAACCAGTGGATATGTTCCCTCAAACATATCACGTTGAAAATGTCGTACGTTTAATTCTTAAGTCATGATATCAGATTTCAATGATCCTGAACTTAGCGGAAAATACCTTGGTACCATCACAGCTGATTTTGTAAAAATCTCTGATGTACTGAAAGATGCTTCTTATCAAATCAGGTCACGTGGTTTTTCTGACTTCCCAATTTTTCCAATCTCAAAGGAGATTCAACCCATTGGAAAAATCTTCTTGGGTAAAGAGGAAAAAGGTCTGGACTGGAACTATTTCATGACCTATGTGGATGAGTTTGTTCAGAGAAATCTAATCTCAGAAGAAGCCCTGGAAGATTTCAAAAAGGCCTATAAAGACCCAGATGAGTTTTGTTGTCTATTTGTAATTGATGGTGCATTCACAAGTTTTGTCTATGTACCATATCCAAATGAATAGAAGCCATAAGGCATGAAAAAAAGGTCTCACTAAACGTTTTAGTGAGACCTTTTATTTTATTGATAGTCAGATTTATATAACTACTTATTTAAATCTATTTTTTATCAAAATGCTTCCACCCTTGGGCCTTAATCTGGACTGCCGTCCCACTCTTTGTGACCAGATACTTTCCCTCTTCCGGTTTAGTCATATGGCCAATAAAATGAATGTCCGGGTGCTTTTCGAGTTTTGGAAAATCTTCCTGGGAAATGGTAAATAGCAATTCATAATCTTCACCTCCGTTAAGCACACAAGTAATAGGGTCAAGATTCAATTCCACGGCAGTATCAAAAGTTTGTTTGTCGATGGGAAGTTTATCCTCATAAATGGTGGCTCCTACATTTGAGGCCTTACAGATATGGAATATTTCAGAAGCTAGGCCATCAGAAATATCCATCATACTGGTAGGTTTAACTCCGAGATCTTTGAGCTCATGAATGATATCCATCCGGGCACCCGGTTTGAGTTGTCTCCCGGTAACAATAGTATATTTCTCCAATTCAGGTTTCATATCCGGGTTGGCCAGAAACACTTGCTTTTCCCTTTCTAAAACCTGCAACCCTACTAATGCACCACCGAGGTCTCCAGTGACACATAAGATATCATTTGACGAGGCGCCATCTCTGTATACCACTTCTTCTTTACCGGCTTCACCAATGGCCGTAATGGAAATAACCAAACCTGATCTCGAAGCTGTGGTATCACCACCAACAAGGTCAACATTATAATGCTCACATGCCGCACGAATTCCCTCGTACAAAGCTTCTACAGCTTCCACGCTAAAGCGATTCGAAAGAGCAATACTCACCGTAATTTGCTTAGGTACGGCATTCATTGCAGCAACATCAGAAACATTTACTGCTACCGCCTTAAAACCCAAATGCGGTAAAGGGGCATAAGACAAATCGAAATGAACTCCCTCCACCAGAAGATCAGTAGTGACTACTTTCACTTCATCCCCTGACTCTATCACAGCAGCATCATCACCTATCCCCTTCAAGGAAGAGCTATGTCTAACTTTTATTTTTTGATTTAGGTGATCAATTAGGCCAAATTCACCTAGATCAGCTATTTC
>CAZLUY010000671.1:0-11587 GCA_964562785.1 uncultured Limnohabitans sp.
TTTATGCAAACAAAGACGAAGTTTTACTTTCTTATTTGCAATCTCTGCAGGAACAGGGTATGATGTTACGGGAACGGATACAAAAAGAACTGAATAGCCTATAATCTCCTCGAGTCAAACAATGGAAAAAATGAAAAGACTTCTGTCAATCATCCTCTCATTACTTCTATCCTTCAATTTTGCTATCGCACAAAAGCCTAGAGCCAGGGATCTAGGGGTGCCATTTGATGGTAAAACCGGACCTTTGAATTCAATCACGGATGTTGCCGGACTTGAGGTGGGATACAGCACCATAATTTCTGGATCAGGAAAGAATGTGGCCGGTGAAGGACCTATACGAACCGGAGTAACGGCCATATTCCCCAGAGGTAAGGCCAAAAAATTCAGTCCTGTTTTCGCCAACTGGTACAGTCTCAATGGAAATGGTGAAATGACGGGGACAACCTGGGTGACCGAGTCGGGATTCCTCGAGACTCCTATTATGATTACCAATACCAACAGCGTGGGAGTTGTTCGCGATGCCGTACTGAAATGGTATGTGGAAACCGATTGGTATTCTGGAGAGGATTGGTGGTATACCTATCCGCTTGTTGCTGAAACCTACGACGGCTTTTTAAATGACATTTATGGTTTCCATGTAAAGGAAGAGCACGTCCTGGAAGCAATCAACAATGCATCTGGCGGTCCCATTGCCGAAGGCAATGTAGGAGGTGGAACAGGGATGATGTGTCTCGGATTTAAAGGAGGGTCAGGCACTTCCTCTAGGGTCGTTCGATTCAATAATTCTGAGTTCACACTTGGAGCATTCGTGCAGGCTAACTTCGGCAGAAGAACTTCTTTGACAATAGCAGGTGTACCTGTTGGCAAAGAACTGGCAGACACCCTGAATAACAAGCTGAATCTCCCTCCTGACTCTTATCGCAAAGAAGGTGATGGGTCAATCATAGTGGTGGTGGCAACCGATGCCCCTTTACTTCCTCATCAACTGAAAAGAATAGCACATCGGGTTCCTCTGGGAATTGGTAAAACTGGTGGATTTGGAGGAAATGGCTCAGGAGATATTTTTATTGCGTTCTCCACCGCTAACGAGGGTGCATTCAGTCGCTCAGAATTCACGGATGTTGAGATGCTCCCTAACGATCAAATTGATTACGTCCTTGAGGCTACTGTTCAGGCAGTAGAGGAAGCAATTATCAATGCAATGGTCGCTGCTGAAACCATGGAAGGGATCAACGGCAATACTTCCTATGGCTTACCTCATGATTTGCTGAAGGAGGTTTTGGCGAAGTATAATCGATTGGAAGAATAAGAAAATTTAAACGAAACAAACATGGGACTATTTTGGGATCTAATCCAGCAAAGCCAAATCGAAGAACAAAACACAAAAGCCGAAAGCATAGAGCAAAGAGTGCTATTACTGGAGGAAGAACTGAAAAAAACGAGGGAGCTGCTCCAAAAGACCTTGACCATACTTGAAGCACAAGTAGGAAGAGATATTGATGGAGATGGCCGAATAGGTTAATTGCCCCCCTGAGATATTTAATAACGAGAACTTTCTGATAAAAAGAAGGCGTGTCACATCAAAATCTTTGATTATGAAAAACCTAACAATTATAATTCTCCTGCTGATCGGCACTACTGCTTTGGCGCAGGACAAAGTTTATCCTGTGATCAAGGATTATGGATCCGTGATTGAAATACCATTTGAAACGGTAAAACCAGATCCCAACCTGGAATACAAGCTACTAGCTGAAGTTTATGAAGGACAGAAAGAAAAAAGCGAGCTTTATCGCCCTCTAGACTACTTTGCTCGGGTCGTTAATGCACATGCTTATGCTGGCGTACCTACCGAAAATTTTAAGATGTCAGTAGTCCTTTACTCAGGTTCAGCCTATACCACGCTAAACCATGAAGAGTTTAACAAGCGTTTTGGCAGTGATAATCCAAACCTTGAGCTCATCCAGAGGTTTCAGGAAGCAGGGGTGGACGTATATGTATGTGGTCAATCCATGATGAAGCAAAACCTACTTCCTGAGCATATTGTCGAGGGAGTTAAGATTGCTTCATCAAGAATCACAATTAGCTCCGAACTACTTACCAAAGGATATAAATCAATCTTTTAGAATTGAAAAGAAATAAAGGCATATGATCAAGCTTAATATCAACGACAAAGACTACGAGGTAGATGAGTCGCAGAGCATGCCATTGCTCTGGGCCATCCGAGAGCAATGCAAATTGACAGGTACTAAGTTTGGCTGTGGAATTTCTCAATGTGGAGCCTGCACGGTGCATGTGGATGGCAAAGCAACACGATCTTGTATTACCCCAGCTGCTGCCGTAGAAGGGAAAAAGATAAGGACCATTGAAGGTATCCAGCCAGACACAAATACCCTTCATGTTGTCCAAAAGGCATGGATCGAAATGCAAACACCTCAATGCGGATACTGTCAATCCGGTCAGATCATGTCAGCAGTGGCCCTTCTTGACGAAAACCCTTCCCCAACTGATGAAGAAATAGATGTTGCGATGAGTGGAAATATCTGTCGTTGCGGAATGTACGGTCGAATAAAAGAAGCTATCAAGAAAGCATCTGTTGAAATTCAGAATTCCTCCACCCTTTAAAGCTGATGGTTATGAAAAAATGGACAAGAAGAGCATTTATAGGAGCTGGAGTTTTGGCTGGTGGGACCTTGGTATTAGGAATCGCCATTCGACCGGGAAATCGATCCTCAAAAGTCGCTGACATTATTGCAAAGGATGGAGAATCCGTCCTAAATATCTGGCTTAAAATAGCCAAGGATAATACGGTAACCGCCATTATCCCTCACTCTGAGATGGGGCAGGGCGTTCATACTGCTCTGGCTATGATGCTTGCTGAAGAGCTTGATGCGGATTGGTCTCAAATAAAGGTTGAAGAGGCTCCAGCCATAAAAGAATATGCCAACCATGCCGTGATAAAAGGTTTTGTTGGAGGAGGACCAAAGGTGCCAAAGTTTCTCAATGAAACGGTGGATGGGGTATTCCTTACAGCGGTAAAAACATTAAACTTTCAGATTACAGGTGGAAGTGCATCTGTGAGATTCACGGGTCAGTATGGAATGCGGGTTGCTGGTGCGGCGGCCAGGTCAATGCTTGTTCAGGCAGCAGCTGAAAAATGGAGTGTTCCTGAAAAGGAAATCACAGTTGAAAAAGGTTTGATCAGTCATGCTGCAAGCGGAAATTCAGCAGGTTTTGGGGAAATAGCTCCAGAGGCCGCCAAGGTTAAAAAACCATCAGCTCCTAAATTAAAATCAGAGAAGGATTTCAGTATCATCGGTACATCTCAACCGCGATTCGATATTCCAGACAAAGTAAATGGACAAGCGAAATTCGGGATAGATGTAGAAGTCCCCAATATGAAATATGCTACGGTAGCTGCCTCTCCGGTTTTCGGTGGATCCCTTAAATCTTTTGACACTTCGATAGAGGGGAAAAATGGGGTGCTGAAAGTGGTGAACTTGGGCAATGCCATAGCAGTAATTGCAGATGGTTATTGGCAGGCCAAAATGGCAATTGACTCTATGAATCTCCAATTCGAGTCAGGAAACAATTCTCAATTCAATCAGGAAAATATAGTAGCTAGGTATGGTCAGGAAATGGATGATGCCCTCACCAATGATGAATTAGAGACTCATTATGAAATAGGGGATGTAAATCCAGAATTCGAGAAATCTGCTTCAATTGTAGAAGGTGAATATAGGGTGCCTTTTTTGGCTCATGCGACCATGGAGCCTATGAACTGTACCGTTTGGGTGAAAGGAGAAGAAGCAGAAGTTTGGTGTGGAAGTCAAAACCCATTGGGTGTTGCTGGTGCGATTGCTGAGGAACTATCCATCAAACAAGAAAAGGTCATAGTTCATAATCAATTGCTGGGTGGAGGTTTCGGAAGACGATCAGAAACCGATGTTATTCTACAAGCAGCCCGAATTGCCAAAGAAGTAGATTATCCTGTCAAGCTAATCTGGTCTCGCGAAGAAGATATGCAACATGATGTTTACCGCGAATTGGGAATTAGTCGAATGAAAGCTGCTCTTGACGATTCTGGTCAACCATTGGCCTATCAAAGTCAATTTATTTTCAGGCATCATCCACCGGAAGCCGCAGATATCCCTTATCAAGTAGCTAATCAGCAAATAAGATTTTCAAGTCCAGTCTCCCATGTCCCTTGGGGTAATTGGAGAAGTGTAGACCACTCTACTCATGGCTTCTACTCAGAATCTTTCATTGATGAATTGGCACATGCAGCCAAGCAAGATCCTCTGGATTACAGAAAGAAGTTGACCTCGGACAATCCCAGGTTTCAGGCTGTTCTGGAAATGGTCAAGGAGAAATCTAATTGGGGGTCCGGCCTACCACAGAATTGGGGACGAGGAGTGGCAGTGCATAAATCCTTTGGAAGCTACGTTGCCGAAGTAGCTGAAGTGGAAGTAAGTAATTCAGGAGAGGTAAAAGTCCATCGAGTGGTCTGCGTAGCAGATCCAGGTTTTGCTATTAATCCTGATTCCTTTAAGGCTCAGATGGAAAGTGGGATCATATATGGACTTGCAGCCGCAATGAGTGGGGAAATTACTATTCGAGATGGAGCTGTAGTCCAAAGCAATTTTCATGACTATCCTGTCACCAGAATGAAGGACGCTCCTAAAATTGAGACCTTTATAATCAATAGTGGGAATGATCCCGGGGGAGCCGGTGAACCAAGTACTCCAATCATTGCCCCTGCAGTGACTAATGCCATCTTTGCTGCAACAGGGGTGAGAGTTCGGGAATTACCAATAAAGAAAAATTCACTCGGACGTGAGGGAACTCTGGGCTGATATAAATTGAAGGAGAAATAAAATTATTAGCCTTTTTGGGGTTTATTCTTCCACCAGGAGGCAAGGAGTGAACCGCTAACGTTCATTAATGGACCAAAGACCGCTGGCGCTAAACCGACAGTGGCGATTTTACCCATCTGCACGGCAATACCCGAAGCTAAACCTGAGTTTTGCATTCCGACTTCAAGGGCAATGGTTCGGCAAGAAGCTTCGTCCATTCTGGAGAGTTTTGCGGCTGAATAACCCAGCAAGTAACCAAATGTATTATGTAGTACGCAAGCAAGAACAAGAAGTAGCCCTATTTCCAAAAGGCTATCTCTACCATTTGCTGTGATTACCCCAATAATCAAAATTATCCCACCCATGGAGATAATGGGCATGATTCTATCCAGCCAGGCAATTTTCCCTTTTAGGAAGTGGTTGAATAATAATCCTATAGCAATGGGAATAATCACAATCTGAAAAATGCTCCACATCATTCCCAAAAAGTCTACTTCAACGAATTGTCCACCAAGCCAATTCATCATAAATGGTGTGACTATTGGAGCCACCAGAGTGGCACAAGCCGTCATCGTCACGGACAGGGCAAGATTGGCCTTTGCCAAATAGGACATCACATTCGAAGCTAAGCCACTGGGGGAGGATCCCACGAGGATAATCCCCGCCGCCACTTCAGCAGGGAAGCCAAATATTTTAGCAATTCCAAAGCCAAGAAAGGGCATAATGGTGAACTGGCAGAGCATCCCGATAAGCACTCCTTTTGGCATTTGAATCACGCCTTTGAAATCGACAAGACTCATTTCAGTACCCACTCCAAACATGATAACCTGAAGTAGGGGTACAATCAAA
The DNA here is from genome assembly GCA_964562785.1 of uncultured Limnohabitans sp. GTDB lineage: Bacteria > Bacteroidota > Bacteroidia > Cytophagales > Cyclobacteriaceae > Algoriphagus. The sequence goes on from CAZLUY010000671.1 coordinate 5,703, forward strand.
ATTGAAGTTTCCATTCCTCCCCAGCTGGTTAATAATTCAGGCATGGCCAAGCCTAAAGCCAGAATGATCAATACCAGAAAAGGAAAGAGGAGATTTTTCAATTGCATGGGGTGATTGCCATTTTTCGAATCTGAAATAAGCAGAAAATTCAAGAAAAAAGCGAAGAGTATTTCTTCGCTTTTTATTCACAGTTGATTGAAGGTTTAATCCTGCAAAGTCATGTAAACTCCATACAGAGTATTATTGGTGGTGGTTGGGTAAATCTTCCCAGGAACCCTTGTATTGGGAACTGGAGAGTCAATTCCTCCAAACATATAACCTACCAGTACAGGACCGGTTTCATTGCCAGGAAAAATCTTATTCAAGTCTAATACAGAGTCAGAATCTCCATACAAAAATTGGGAGAGCCTGAAGAAAACAGCATTGGAGCCAAGATACCCTGGCATTAATTTGTTTGGTGGTAATTGCACCAACTCTATGGTGCTTGATTCACCATCAGTATAGTAAGTCGAAATGACATTAGAGAAGGGTAAGGACAAGGTCCAAAAAGGAGTATAGACCCCACCAGAATCCGCATTATAGGCCTGATAAGAAATCCCTCCTAAAATCGAAACCCGATTCACTTTTGAATCTCCAAATGCAAGTACAGATTCCACTTTGGCTGCAGAATACAAATTGAAATTTTGCAAGGTCTGTTGGTCTAAAGTGGCTGTAGCTTGACCTGATCCTAACCCATTGATGTAAACAGGAGATTGGTAAGCCATATCATTCTTTGTAAACACTCCTCCATAAACCACTGCTCCAATAGAATCAGTGTCCGCCGTGATGACTTCAGCAAGCGTATAATCTCTTCGATGAAGCCTTACAGAATCCACGATGGAATCTTTTCCTGAGACAACCCAATTTCCAGGTGATCCTGTGATATTGAATTTTCTAAGGGCTGATGTATAAATCCCATTATTCCCAGGAATGTAGGCCCCTACATAGTTTTGCCCTCCAACCAGATAAATATTGTCATTGGAAACCATCATTTCTCCTCCGGTCACTTGTAGGAAGGGATCACTTGCTTCTTTAAGAATTACCTGATCAAAAGTTGGACTTGTACCTCCTGACTGAACATAGCTTATCATCCCAGGAATATCTATTTCAAAATACCTATCTGAAGTCCATGTGCTTACTGTAGTAGTATCTGTATAGGTAAACCCTCCAGATACATGTAATGTGGTCCCTTCCTGATAATGTAGCATACTTCCTGCGGCCAGGAATTGTCTGTACTCGGCTGGAATAGGGAATCCAATTGAAGATTGTTGCGCCAGATCAATTACCCAAATGGAATCATTGGCGGTAAGCTTTGGAAAAGCAACAGGATCATTGTTCATACTGTGTAATCCTGACTTTCTTCCCCCGAAAATCAACCATTGATCCTCATAAGTAGCATAGGCAGCACTTTGTAAATCCGGGATGTCAAAACCAAGACTGACAGGCTCCAAACTCATTTGAATAAAATCCTGAACCTCTCCCGGGTTTGCTCCCAGGGCCATCATTTCTTTGGCTTTTGTCACCAAGGTAGATGATTCGACGAACTCAGTATCGGTTGCCACATTTGAAGATTCCGAACAGGAATAAATCAAAGGAAGCAATGCAAGTATTACTAGTTTAAAGTTTTTCATCATGTGTGCATTTACATTCCCATAACTTGTTTTGCCCAGAGTTGAAGTAAGGCCTGTTGATTCTTTGAAAGCTCTCTGGTAACCGGCATATAGAGATAGTTCCCCCAGCCTGCAGGATCAGTCATGCTGATCATGTATTTCATCGTGGTGGCTTCTGACCAAGTGTTTGGATTGAATGGCAGAATAGCGTTCATAATTGGAAGCACACTATGATAATTAGAAAGTATCTCATCATAGAGCACATCCCATGTCAGTGGAGTAGTTCCATTCAAATATTGCTCTAAATCCTCCTTCTTGGCTAACACCCGTGTAATAACCGAATATGCATTGGCTGCAAAATAAAGCCCCTGAGCGGGAGTAGGAGCATTGTACTGTTCAGGGGTGATTCCCAAGACATACTGTACACAACCAGGTTCAGAAGTGTCGTATTCAAATTGGACTCCATCATAAAAAGTGAAGTCCGATAAGGCATTGGTATTGGCATTTCTTATTTTCCCTGCCTTACTTCCTTGGAGAGGTTCTCCCCTATAAAAGCACCTGAGAATAATCGGTCCCCTTCCTGCCCCATCGAACTTGTAGCCTTCAGAAGGTAATTGACCTTGTTCAGCATATGAACCCTGCTGGTCGGATAAAATCAAATAATCATCTTCCTTTAAAAGCTCATCATTATCTGCATTAAAAATCCCAAATTGCCCTTTAGAAAAGTCTGCAACTGAGTTTGGTAAGGGGAAGTCCATCACACCCCCTCTGGCCATAAACGTATTCACGTTATAGTCATTCGCATGATCAATAGAGCCTATGAATTTCCCTGCGCCTCCATCGTCTGGAAGCCAATAAAGAGATAGAGTTCCAAAGTCATAATTCTCCCAACTCAGAAATGGTGGTATAGATTTTACTCCCCCATAATCACTATAAGAGCCTAAACCAACCCCATGTTCGCAGATCGTATTAATAATGTCTAAACTAATCACATTTTCACCCGAATTTACATTCACGAATGCCGGAGGAAGCTGTACTTTCTGAGGAAAAGTGAGAGGAACCTGATAATTCAAAGGTTGAGGAATTGACATTTGGCTGTAATCGATAGAAGGATTGTTCGCTACCTCATTCTTTAGAATTCTTCCCACATTATGGGTAGTCATATCCACTCCATCCTTAAATGGGCAAAGCGATCCTGAAAAAACGACCCTTGCAGGATTCTTAGGAACATCTGTCTTGTTGTTGCCCAATGGCTTGGTAGGCATCTTAGAGTAGTCCGGGTTCCGAACCTCATAAACCCGGTGAAGCAAAATCTTCATGGAAAGCTTATCCACATTGAATTTTGCATACTGATTCCAATCCTGCTGCAACGCTGGATCTACATTAGTCGAATCAAGAGTAATCGTAGATTCAAAATAGGTCCCACCACTCATAGGCATTAGAAGCGGATTATTATAATTCAAGGTCTTACATAGAGACAGCCATGTAAAAGCCGACTTGCATGGGGCTCCAGTAAAGAAGGTCTTTTGTTGCTGATTTTGGGTACCATATATTCCTGCCTGTGTATAGAACATTTGAGTACATGTATCACCTATACTATCCACATCACAAAACATGGCTGTGGTCCTTGGGTTGTCGCTGAAAAAGTTCTGATGAAAAGAAAAGGATTGTCCCAGTAATTGAGCCAATCCAGCTGGACAATTATCTGAGTTTTCGGGAGTATATGTGGTGACGTTTCCTTGGCCATCTGGGACCTGCACTCCGGTAATACGTATGTCCTCAGCAAACACACTAAGGTCACCATAGTAATTCCAATAACTAGGCTGAACCATTCCTGTGGCAAGAGTTTGACTTGAATCATCGTCCAAGGGAATAATCTCATAAAGCGGGATATAATCGTCATCTATTCCAGATTCCCCAAGATGACAAACTGCCCACTTCTCATAGTTATCATTAGTCACTGAGGAAATTTCCACATACTGACTATAAGCTGAGTAAGGCGAATTGGGGTCGGTTTGTACCGTAAAATTCTTGCTTTGGACGGTGGTAACTAATGAAGGAATTACATAGACCCTCGGTGGAGTATAAGGTAATGCTGCATCCTGATCATAAATTTTTAGAGGACCGAATTTTCCATTATTCCCAGTAGGTACATCCAGTAAAACAGTACCATGAAAATTAATCCTCGGGAAATCAAATTGACTCATAAGAAAAGAGGTTAGTATTAAGAAAAATATCTAAAAAAATCCCTGACCTCATGCCCCTTTTGAGCAAAGGATGGGATGCTTATACAACTTTAGGCTCCACGAAATACATTCCGATTTCGCCCTTATTTTTTACAGGGATTTCTCCCCTAAACTCAAAATCAAAATCACCCTTTACCAAGCTATAAGTGGATTCACTGATATTCACCTTCCCTGCTGTACCATTTGACTCCATCCTTGAGGCAACATTCACCGTGTCTCCCCAGATATCATAGGCAAACTTCTTTATCCCGACTATTCCGGCTACTACCGGACCGCTATTCAGGCCTATACGAACCTCGAAATAGGGTAAGCCAGCTGCACTTCTCTCATGCTTCGTTTTCTCGATGAAGTCACGAATCTCCAAGGCCGCCATCACTGCGGCATAAGCATGATCCTCTTTGATTGCGGGTAAGCCAGAAGCGCACATGTAACTATCCCCAATCGTCTTGATCTTCTCAATCCCGTGCTTGTTGGTAATCTGATCCATCTCTCGGTAATAAAGATCAATTAACTCTACCAGATCCTTTGAGCTTAATCCCTCGCTGTATTTAGTGAAATCTTTAAAATCAGTGAATAGAACCGTCACCATATTGAAATCCTTGGCCTTTACCGAACCATTCTCTTTCAATTCCTGGGTCGTTTCTTGGGGAAGAATATTGAGCAATAGATTTTCACTGACTTCCTTCTCTTCCTTGAGTTCTTTGGTCCGCTCATTCACAAGCTCCTCGAGTACTTGCTGCCGCTCCAACTGATTTTGAACTGTAGAAATTACCCCGCCAATAGCGTCCATAATATTCAGATGATAAGGAAGAATGCCCTTGCCCTTTTGCAAGAGCTGGGTTCTTCGACCTGCGAAGAAGTATCCGAGAATTTCTCGGTTGTGAATGATGGGAGAAAAAAGAAGATTTTCTATTTCCAGCGTCTCTAGAAGGTAATTATTGAAGGCAGATTTTTCATCGTCCTTATTCACCAGAATAGCTTCCTTGCTTAGGAAAAATTCCTTTGGCACCTTTACCACCTTCTTCCTCACGGCTTCAGTATTATATGTACCAAAGCCTTTCAAATAGCTCAATTCAAATTCCAGTCCTCCTGGTCTTGTTGGCAAAAGAATAGCAGCAACATCCATTTTCAAACGGATGTTGATACTCTCAGCTAGGCTATCAAATAATTGATTTTCGGTGCTCTCAGTTTCGACTTTCTGAAGTTCTGCGATGACCTTCAGTCCTTCGGTCATCTGAAGCACGTCCTTGGAAAGATCAGCCGTTCTATACTCCAAAGCCATATAGGAGGTTGAAAGTTTCTTCAACCTATCCTTGTAGTAATTGATCTCTTTTTGGGCTTGAGCCAGCTTATCTTCCGATGAGGACATTTACAGGATTATTTTTCAGCAAGAAAACAAAGTACTCCTGTCCAATCCAAAGGCTGTAAAAACTCTCCTACTCTCGCTACCTCCACACCTGAATAGAATCCCGCTAAAGGGATATCACCTACAGCCTTTTGAACTTCCTCTGCATCCTCAAAATTCACCCCGGAAAAAGGTCTTGCTCTACCACCACAATTGATATAGAAAGAGAAGAATGGATTCAAATCCTTTATCTGATCCTTAACTCCGTCAATTACTGATTCCAAATAGTCAGGCTCGAGATTTCTACGCATCAGCTGAACCTCAGCCCCAGGAGTCAAATCCGGTTCAAACATCACCAAAGCTTTGTTCGGCTCATCCACCGCTAGTGTCAATCGATTCGCAAAATCCTTTTCCTGGAAATCCCCAAACTTATCTCCTCGATTAATTCCAAGGGTCACATTCATCGCAAAATCCTTAATGTCTACTGCCTCGGAGCCTCCAAGCAACTCATGGACTACATCCACTGCTGGGCGCCCATCGATCTCAAAAACTACCGGACCCTCTGCCTTAGTGACTGTTAGGTAATCGCTACATGGGTGACATCCATGAAGGATGGCTGTTTCCATGGTACATTCTCCTGATATC
>CAZLUY010000672.1:0-2408 GCA_964562785.1 uncultured Limnohabitans sp.
TAACTCGAATGGTAAGTTTTCATTTGAGAAAATGACCATTAGAAAGGCGATGTCCCAATCCATAAATTCCATCACGGCTTATATGATGAAAAAACTGAGTCCGAAAATTGTGGTCGAGACCGCCAAGAGGCTCGGGGTCACAAGTGATTTGGAAGAGGTTCCATCCTTAGCCCTTGGGGTGAATGATGTATCCATTTTTGAAATGGTGGGAGCCTTTGGAACTTTCGTTAATAAAGGGGAGCACACTACGCCGTTTTATATCGACAGAATTGAAGACAAAAATGGGAATGTGATTCAACAATTCACGCCTAGAAAGCGGCCAGCAATGAGTGAAGAGCATGCCTATTTAATGACGTACATGCTTAGAGGTGGTTTCGAGGAAGAAGGAGGAACCAGCCAAGGGGTATCCTATGAAATCCGGCAGGACAACGAGCTTGGAGGAAAGACTGGAACAACCCAAAATGCTTCTGACGGATGGTATATGGGAATAAGTAAGGACTTGGTTTCAGGAACCTGGGTTGGTGGTGACGATAGAGCTATTCACTTTAGAAGCTGGTTATCCGGACAAGGTGGTCGAACTGCTCGACCTATTTGGGAAAAATACATGACCATGGTTTATGCCGATGCAAGTCTGGGTTACACTAAAGGACCATTCCCAAGACCAGAGAGGCCACTTAGTATTGAGATTAATTGCGACTTGTATGAGCAGGAAAGTCAGCGCTTTTCAGACTTCGATTACGATGCTGACAATAATGATTATTAGACTGACCTAAAGGAATTTGAAAACAGCTGAACCCTTCAGCTGTTTTTTTTATTTTTAATTTATGCAATCATCCTCCTTCCTGCCTGATGAGTATCTCAAGCTACCTGAAGTGCCAGGAGTATATAAGTACTTCAATGATGAACAGGTGCTTATTTATGTGGGCAAGGCTAAAAATCTCAGGCAGCGGGTAAGTAGCTATTTCAACAAAAATACTGGGGTAAACTTAAAGACGAGGCGGATGGTGAGGGAGATCATAAAGATCGAAATCACCATGGTTAATTCTGAGCTAGATGCACTGCTACTCGAAAACAACCTGATCAAAAAATCTCAACCGAAATACAATATTCTCCTCAAGGATGATAAGACCTACCCATACCTACTAGTCACGAAAGAAAACTTTCCACGGATCTTCCAAACAAGAAGGATGATTCCAAAACGAGGCACTTATTATGGTCCATTTGCAAGTGTAAAAGCAATGAATAATGTGCTGGACTTGATTCGGGAATTGTTTACCATCAGGACTTGTAAATTGGATCTCTCGCCTTACAAGATTAAGGAAGAGAAGTATAAGGTATGCCTTGAATATCACCTTGGGAATTGCCAAGGGCCTTGCGTGGGTAAACAAGAGGAACAAGACTATTTGAAGGATCTTCAGCAAGCAAAGCACATCCTCAAAGGAAATCTTGGTGCCGCAAAGAACTACTTCAAGCAAGAAATGAAAGAACAAGCTGAATACTTGAATTTTGAGCTTGCTCAGAAGTTCAAAGAAAAGCTTGATCTCCTCGAGAAATATCAATCCAAATCATTGGTTGCAAGTCCGAGCATCAAGAACATTGATGTATGCACCTTGGTCACCGATGAAAAAAGTGGCTATGTCAACTATATGAGGATCAAAGACGGTGCTTTGATTACTTCTAAAAATGTCGAAGTAAAGAAGCGCCTCGACGAGTCCGATGAGCAGCTATTGTTGACTGCTTTAATTCGCCTACAAGATCAATTCCAGAGCGACGCGGAGGAAGTATTACTTAATGTAGAGCTGAGCGAAGAGATTGAAGGGCTCAACATATTTCACCCAAAAATCGGAGATAAGAAAAAACTTATTGAACTGTCACTGAAGAATGCTTTGTATTACAAAAAGGAGAAAGCATTACTCAAGGGTTTGAATGAAGACAAAAAGGACAGAGTAATCAAACAGTTGCAAGCAGATTTAAGCCTAAAAGCCATACCGGATCATATCGAATGTTTTGATAATTCGAATATTCAGGGTACCAACCCTGTCGCTAGCATGGTTTGTTTCCTTAATGGTAAACCTGCAGTTAAAGAGTATAGGCACTATCATATCAAGACAGTAGAAGGACCCGATGATTTCGCTAGTATGAAGGAAGTGGTAGGTCGACGGTATAAACGATTGATGGACGAAGAAAAGGCTTTACCAAAATTGGTGGTTATAGATGGTGGTAAAGGGCAGCTTTCTTCAGCGGTTGAAGCTTTGAAGGAACTTGGCATTTATGGTCAAATGCCAATCATAGGAATAGCCAAAAGACTTGAGGAAATCTACTTCCCTGGTGATCAGTTTCCAATCCACATTGATAAAAAATCTGAAAGCCTTCGGTTGATTCAACGAATCCGAGATGAAGCTCATCGC
>CAZLUY010000673.1:0-4027 GCA_964562785.1 uncultured Limnohabitans sp.
ACCTGGTCCAATCTGTACAAGGATTCTGTCTATGCAGGTATGCCGGAGTATGCAAATGAATGGGCAGATGGACAAGAAAATGGCTCCCATTGGATTCCTGCTGAGTCTGATGTATCCATTCGGCCTGGTTGGTATTATCACGCTTATGAGGATCATAAGGTCAAAAGTCTGGATCGATTGGTTGAGATCTTTTACAAAAGCATTGGCAGAAATAGCTCTATGCTGATCAATTTCCCTGTGGATAGAAGAGGCCTGATTCACGAAAAGGATGAAGAGGCGATTTTGGCTCTCTCCAGGAAAATAAAAGAGGATTTTGAATTTAATCTAGTCACAGAATCAGTGGCGGAAGCCAGTATAGAAAGGGGAAGAGGATATGAAGTGGATAATGTCAAAGATGGAGTCTATGACTCTTTTTGGACGGTCCCAGATGGTGAAACCAAAGCACAGATAACTTTTGATTTTGGTGAGGAGGTTAGCTTCAACCGACTTTTGATTCAGGAATTCACGCCTCTCGGCCAAAGGGTAAAATCTTTTGTCCTGGAGAAGGAAGTAAATGGCAATTGGCAAAGAGTTGCTGAGGGCACAACGATTGGATATAAGCGCATTCTTCGATTTGAAGATCAAACAGCAAGGAAGGTACGTTTACGATTTTTGGATGGGAAAGATATTCCTGTGATCTCTGAAATTGGAGTTTATAACGCACCGGCTCTTTTACTTCCTCCAAAAATGAAGCGAAATAAAGGGGGAATCGTGACGTTGGAATCCACGGACCTTGATCTCGAAATGTATTATTCACTTGATGGATCAGGTCCCAATATAAAATATGAGGAAGAGTTTTTTGTTGATACTCCAGCCAAGCTGAAAGTTCAAAGTCAAGATAAAGCGACAGGTGAAAGAAGCGAAGTCAATCAATTTGACCTTGACGTCCCCAAAGCTAAATGGTCTAGCCCCGATGGGGCCATATCTGCAATGGATGAAAATTCAGACACTTACTGGAGAACCAGAAATGATCAACTTATCCTTGATTTAGGTGAGGAGCTTGTGCTAACTGGCTTCACCTATATGCCCATGCAAGCAAGATACCCTAGCGGGTTTATTCAGAATTATGAATTTGCAGTAAGCGAGAATGGAAGAAATTGGAAGGTTGTTTCTACTGGTGAATTCTCAAATATTCAGAATAACCCGATTCTACAGAGTGTGAGGTTTGCTGAAAGTAAAGCACGATTTATCAAATTGACTTCCTTAAAAACCACCGATAGCAATCCAGCTACTATTGGTGAACTAGGGATCATTACTCAATAAGAAATTATGAGAATACCGGCATTATTGGCCTTTTTACTGCTGTCTTTATCCCTGTCCTATGCGCAGCAAAAACCAAATGTAATCATCCTCTTTGCAGATGATATGGGTTATGGAGATGTAGGAGTGAATGGCCATCCAACCATCAAAACCCCAAACCTGGATAGAATGGCGATGGAGGGAAAGCGTTGGACTAATTTTTACTCTACCTCGCCGGCTTGCACAGCAAGCCGATATGGAATTTTGACGGGTAGATATCCCGATAGATCAGGGTTCTCTTGGGTGCTTTATCCAGACTCGCCAAAGGGAATGCATCCTAAGGAAGAAACACTGGCCGAAAATTTAAAAGGGCAAGGGTATAGAACCGCCATGTATGGCAAATGGCATCTGGGTACTACCAAGCCAGAATTCTTACCTCTTCAAAATGGCTTTGATGAATACATTGGCTTGCCTTATAGTAATGATATGATTCCACCGAAGTGGCCGGATATTCCTCTGTTTTTTAATAATGACACCTTGGAACTCAATCCTGACCAAAGGAAGCTTACAAAGCTTTATACAGAGAAGGCAATTGAATTTATGCAGAAAGGAGAAGGGGAGCCTTTCTTCATTTACATGCCTTATGCCATGCCTCATGTGCCATTGTTCCCTGGTGAAGAATTTATGGGGCAGTCCAGAAGAGGTGAGTATGGAGACGTGATTGAAGAGATCGATTGGTCCGTAGGTCGGATAATGGATTATCTAACCGAAAGCGGTTTGGCAGAGAATACTCTGGTTTGGTTTACTTCTGATAACGGACCCTGGATTATAAAGAACGAAAAAGGAGGCTCAGCCGGTCTATTCCGGGATGGCAAAGGAAGTACCTGGGAAGGGGGGCAAAGGGAACCCTCATTTGCCTGGTGGCCAGGCAAAATCGAGGCTGGTTCCTTAAGTATGGAAATAGCTGCTACAAAGGATATTTATGCCACGGTAACACAGCTGGCCGGAGCAGAAATTCCTTCAGACCGATTGGTTGACGGAATTCCTTTAGACTTATTCGCCACAACCGATGCTAGTGATGAGGATCGGACTTTCTTTTATTACGGATTTGATAATACCGTTTTTGCTGCTAGAAAAGGTGCATGGAAGCTTCACATCCGAACGAATAGCCAAACAGGGAAAACCTATTTCGATGATCCTATGCCTTTGCTCTTCAATCTGGATGTAGATCCTTCTGAGCAATATAATGTTGCTGCCAGCAACCCTGGAATAGTTAAGGAACTACAGGCCTTGATCGATCGGCATAATGAGAACTCGGCTAGAAACCCTGATTTTTTCACTTTAGAAGAATCCAATGAAAATTAAGCTAGCGATAGTCTGTTTGGGAATCTGGGTTGCTGCCTGCAAGCCTGGGCCTGTTGAGCAGCAGGTTTCAGATAAACCGAATGTTCTTGTCATCCTCACCGATGATCAGGGAACCTTCGATTTGAATAGCTACGGAAGTACTGATCTAGAAACTCCAAACCTTGATCGGCTAGCTGCAAACGGAGTTCGCTTTACTCAATTTTATTCCGTTGCCCCAGTTTGTTCCCCCTCAAGAGCAGGCTTACTTACCGGGAGATACAATTACAATGCTGGCCTTTTTGGTAATGTGAATACACCCAACAATGACCCTGAGGGTAAATCAGGTATGCCGACTGAGCAGGTGACCATGGCTGAAGTTTTTAAAACAGCTGGATATAGAACGGGCTTAATCGGGAAATGGCATTTAGGCCATACTCCTGAAAAGCTACCGAATGGACAGGGGTTTGATTACTTCTTTGGTCATCAAAGAGGTTGTATAGATAACTACTCTCACTTTTTCTTTTGGAATGGTCCAAACCTCCATGATTTGTATCAAAACGAGAAAGAGATTTATAGGGAGGGAGAGTTCTTTGGTGATTTGATGGTGGAAGAAGTCACACAATTCACTCAACCCAGCCCAGATCCATTCTTTGTTTATTGGGCAATCAATATGCCTCATTACCCCTATCAGGGTAGATCATCATGGTTAGAGCACTACCAAAATTTGCCAAGCCCCAGAAAAGAATATGCTGCTTTTATCTCTACTATGGATGAGCTAGTAGGCAATGTCCTCAATCACCTAGAAGCAACTGGTCAATTGGATAACACCATAATTGTATTCCAATCTGATCATGGACACAGCGTGGAAGGGAGAGCTTATTTCGGAGGAGGAAATCCTGGACCTTTCAATGGCGCAAAATTCAGTATGCTGGAAGGAGGGATCCGAGTTCCGGCAATAATATCCTGGCCCGGTGGAGGTATTCCAAGAGGAGAAGTAAGAAACCAATGGGTTGGAGCGGTGGACTGGCTTCCGACTTTAGGAGAACTTTCTAAGGTTGCTCTTCCACAGGGATTGGAGGTTGATGGACTAAGTATTCGAGATGTGATTTATGAGGATGCAGAATCTCCTCATAAAACGATGTTCTGGGCCACAGGAAATCCTTCCAACAGATCAAATTCCTGGGCTCTTCGTAAAGGTGACTGGAAGCTTTTAGGCAATCCATTTGATCCAAGGAAGGAGCTTGAGTTTTCACCCGCAGACTCTCTTTATTTGGTAAATCTGGCTATGGATAGTACTGAGTCCAGTAATCTTGCCGCTGACCATCCTGAAGTGGTTGAAGCCTTAAGTTCAGACTTTGAAATGTGGCGCACAGAAATCTTAAACCGGATGAATAATTAGGGTAGC
>CAZLUY010000674.1:0-12484 GCA_964562785.1 uncultured Limnohabitans sp.
ATCAGCAACCACAGATCCTGTATTCCACTTATTTGGAAATATAATCCCAGCTTCTTCGCTTACATCTTTGAACTTAAATCCACCTTGATTCAAATACATAGCATTGGGAACCTGATTACCTGTAAAGAACAAGTCAGGTAATCCGTTCTGATCAAAGTCCGCAACAGCCACACCACCTCCATTAAAAATATACTCGTCAGTGAGGATATTGAATGAATCTGTTTCTACAATCGAATTGGAAAAGGTCACACCTGTAGAAGATGGATCTTTGAGCTCGAAAAGGGAATTGTCGGGTTTACAAGAGTATAATAAAATAAGAGCCATAACCAGGCTCAAGACTGGGCGAAACTTCATGTTAATGCGTAATTCTGGGTGCATGAAATTAATGATTTTGAACTTCAGATTTGCAGGATGTTAAGCAAAAAAAAGAGGGCATAAAGCCCTCTTTTCAATTATTTAAGATTTCTATTAGAAACCTGGGTTCTGAATCAAAATATCAGATCCTACAAGGTCAATCTGATCCTGTGGAATTGGCACATACTTGTACTTATCAGTATAACCAGCTCCACCTAGAGCAGATGAAAGAATTTGTCCATCAAGAGCGAAATAGAAATCAAGCTCTTCCTGTACAGTGTTCCATCTTACTAGATCATAGAATCTAAATCCTTCCATTCCTAGCTCAAGAAGTCTCTCCATTCTTACTGCAGTTCTTGCAGCATTTGGATCAGTCCATGGCGTATCATAGGTACCAATTGTATAATTAGCAGCCATAGAACCATCTTCTCTCATTAGCATAGAGTTCATAGCTCTAGTTCTAACTCTGTTTACATATTCTTGGGCTTTGTCAAGAGTACCTACCTCAATTTCTGCCTCAGCAGCCATCAATAATACATCAGCGAATCTAATGATCATGAAGTTGATTCCGGTATAACCAGGAGTCCAAGAAGAGTTATCCTGGAAAGAACCTTGCTCAGCTCTTGTGTATGCATACTTCTTAGGTGCATAAGGTCCAGCATTTGGCTGATTTCTAATCCAAGCATTACCTGGATGATCTTGCCAATCTAGGTATGGAAGACCTCTTCTACCTACAGTGTGGTCAAGTCTTGGATCAAGTGGTCCTTCGTCTGGAGTAAAATCATCCGCAGACTGGATTCCTTGATCATTCTTCACCTGATTTGCTGGATCGTTGTAAGAACGGTCAAGCAATGGTAATCCATTAGCATCAGTTCTAAATGCATTCACAAACGTAAACGTAGGCTGGAAGAATCCACAACAGTTACCTGGACCATTTGGACCAGTATTGTATGGCCAGTTCAAATCAAATTCTGGGTTAGCGTTAGCTACAGAACCAGTGTTGGCAGCAGACTGATATGCCCAAACAGATTCCTGATGGTTATCATTCGCACCTCTGAACATGTCCTGATACTTAGGTACCAAGTCATACTTCAAACCATTACTTGTAACACCATTAGCAATTACGTCGTCGAACATTGACTTAGCTTGTCCAAACTTACCTTGGTAAAGTAATACCTTAGCCATGTAAGCCTTAGCTGCCCAAGAGTTCACTCTTCCTACTTCTGACTGAGTAGGAGGAAGGTTATCGATCGCATACTGAAGATCAGCTTCGATGAAAGGATAAAGATCCTGATCATTCTTGATCTCCTCAAGACCACTTCCGTAATCTACATTCTCGTCTACGTAAGGAGTATCATTATAATCCTTCTTCAACTCGAAATAGTAATGAGCTCTTAAGAATCTTGCTTGCGAAGAAATTCTGATCACATCAGCTTCTGTTACATCATCCTGAGGCTCCTGAAGAAGTCTCAATACGTTGTTCGCTCTTGCAATACCCTCATAACACACATTCCACTTGTCACCAACGTTACCAGAGGCAGCATTGATTTCAAATCTTTGAATAGGGTTAATTGAACTGAAATCACCTGGGTCAGTACCCTTATTGGCTTCTCCCCCTCTAATACTTCCCCACACCCAATTGGATGGAGACCCTAGTCTGTTTCCTCGACCATTAACCTGAGAATAGGCTGCAATCAAAGAAGCATCAATACCCGCTAGCGAAGTCAACTGAGCTTCCGCCAACAATCCTGTCGGTGGAATCTCAAGAAAATCATCGCTACAACTCACTGCTACCAACATCACTGCGGATGTCATTAGCGCTCCGATTTTTACTTTTAAATTATTCATTTAATAATCAATTATAATTTCTATAACTCGATTTCTAATCTACTGTTTCTTAGAAGCTAACATTTACACCTAAAGTATATCCCTGAGTAACTGGATAGTTACCCACGTCAATTCCGAAGCTCAAATCAGCATCACCACCTACAGCTGGATCAAGACCCTCATAACCTGTAATTGTGAACAAGTTATTAGCTGACGCAAACACTCTAAGTCTCTCAAGTTTCCATCTCTCAAGAAGAGCTGGAGGAAGAGTATAACCAAGAGTTACATTCTGCAATCTAAGATAAGATCCGTCTTCTACATAGAAAGAGTTCTCAACATTTGAAGTAGAGAAGTTAGATGTCTTCTCAACGACAGGAATCTCAGCGTCAAGGTTCTGTGGAGTCCAAGCTTCCTTCAATCTTTCAGAGATAGATGCACCTTCGAAAGTCTGGAAGAAGTCAGTAAACCATCTTGACTGGTTCCAAATCTCATTTCCGATAGAAGTATAGAAGTAAGCAGAAAGATCAAGACCTTTCCAACCAACAGTGAAGTTCAAACCACCAGTGAAATCTGGAACTGGATTACCAAGAACCACTCTATCATCTGGAGTAATTACACCATCACCATTAGCATCTCTAAACTTGAATCGACCTGGAGCTGCACCATCCTGAGTAGCATGGCTATTCACATCTTCCTGATTTCTGAAAAGACCTTCTACATCATATCCAAAGAAAGTTGAAAGTGGCTCACCCACTTGGTTTCTGATTGGACGGATACCTCTATAAGCAGGGTTTACAGAAGTAATGATATCAAGTCCTGGAGCAAGAGAAACGATCTCGTTCTTAAGTGTACTTGCAGTTACAGTCAATTCGTAAGTGAATTCACTTGAAAGATTACCTCTAGTAGAAACAAATAAATCAAGACCTCTATTCAACATCTCACCAATGTTAACCGCTGGTGGTGAAGCGTTTGGTCCTGCAGTCTGTGGAATTGGCACTTCGAACAAAAGATCCTTAGTGTCCTTCTTCCACCAGTCAAAGATTACGTCTAAACGACCATTGAAGAAAGTACCGTCAAAACCAACGTTAGTTGTAACAGCAGTCTCCCACTGTGCATTAGGGTTACCAATTCTTGTTCTTCTGAAACCAATGATCGCAGAAGAGTTAGAACCTGTAATATCATATGATGATGCACCTACAGTACCACCAAATAGAGAGTACTGGTTATTTGGGTCTACGTTATTGGAGTTACCCATTTGTCCCCAACCACCTCGGATCTTCAAATCATCAATGAATGTAAGACCATTCATGAATCCTTCAGAAGAAATTCTCCAAGCCGCAGAGAATGCAGGGAATGTACCATATCTCGCGTTCTCACCAAATCTAGATGATCCGTCACGTCTAACAACACCACTGAATAGATACTTGTCATTGAAAGTATAATTCACACGAGCGAAGTAAGAGTTAAAGTTTACACCATTAAATAAGAAGGAATTAACCTGACGAGAAGATACTGGCAAGTTTGAAATATTAACGAAGTCTGGATCGGTAGAGAATGGATTCTGACCAGATGCGCTAATTCCACGACCTGCACCAGTATTCAATGCTTCCTGACCCAAGATCACGTCAAATGCATGCTTTCCGAATGTTCTTTTCCAAGCAAGAGTGTTTGTGAAAGTCCATCCAAATACATAGTTAGAACCTTCGCTATATCCGAATGCTGAGTTGTTCTCAGAGTTCTCATACTGCAGACGACTGTAGTTCCAGAAATAACCATTGTTATACTGACCACCAATAGAAGTTCTGAAAGTCAGATCTTCCATAATGTCATACTCAGCATAAATATTACCGAAAAGATTTACGTTGAAGTTTCTGTTATTTCTCTGACCGTCTCTGTTAGCCACTGGGTTTCTTGGGTTATTAAAACCTCTTGCCGCAGTACCACCATATCCACCAAATTCGTCATAAACAGGAATAATGGATGGCATTCTGAAAGCCTGAAGAATATCATTCTCATCATCAGAAACACCTCGTCCACCAGTACCACCCTGCTGACCTAATACCTGACGATAAGTAGCCTGGAAGTTCTCTCCAATTCTAAACTTAGGAGTAACATCAAATTCAGAGTTAGCTCTTAAAGAGTATCTCGTGAATTCGTTAACAGTCATAATACCTTTCTGATTCTGATAACCGAATCCAATAAAGAAACGGCTAGTCTCAGAACCACCATTCAAACCAATAGAATGCCTGTTCAAAGGAGCAGTTCTAGTAAGTTCATCGTACCAATTAGTTCCTTCTCCTGTTGCAGCTCTTACAAGCTGATAAACAGCACCTTTAGTAGGATCAATATTGTACTTAGCTCTTTCCTCTTCAATTCTTTCTGGGGTAAAAGGACCTGGAACACCAGATTCACCACCAACATTGATGTAGTATGGAAGAACTGGAGTGGTACCATTACCAAATTGTGGATGACCATAAGCAGGAGCTCTACCATCAAGGATTGCCTGATTTGTCTCAGCCAACCATGTGTATTCAGCGAAATCCGCAGGATTCATCATGTCCAAACCTTGACCTGGAGTGGTCACACCGAACATACCGTTATAATCGACTCTTAGCTTCTGGTTACCTCGACGGCCTCTTTTAGTGGTGTATACAATTACACCGTTTGCAGCTCTCGCTCCATAAATGGAAGCAGCGGCCGCATCCTTAAGAACCGTAGTTGACTCAATGTCATCAGGGTTAAGGAAGTCAGTAGATCCTACTGGCACACCATCCACAATATAAAGTGGTTCGTTACCTCCAAAAGCACCAAAACCTCTTACACGAACGATGGAAGAAGTACCTGGCTGACCATTGGTAATTACAGTAACACCAGAAACACGACCTTGAAGGGTCTGCTCTACGTTACCTGTTGGAATTACAGTAAGGTCTTTTGGATCAACAGTTGCAATCGCACCTGTAGTCTCTCTTCTAGAGTCAATTGTATAACCTGTTACAACCAACTCGGTAAGAGTTTGCTCATCAGGAGCCATTTTAACATCGATCACGCTCCTAGTTCCTACAGTTTCCTCTAAGGTTGAATAACCAATGAAAGAGAAAACGAGAACAGCGTCATCGTTTGGGACATCAAGGGAAAAATTTCCGTCAATGTCTGTGGCGGTACCTGTAGTTGTTCCTTTAACCAGGATAGATACACCCGGTAGGCCTACATCGTACTCATCCAGCACAGTACCAGTCACTGTCTTCTGCGCGAAGGTAGCAGAACTGGTAAAAACCAAGAGCATAATAAATGCACTTAGCGCTTTGTAAACATTTTTCATAAACATAGATAGATTGAGTAACAAGAATTTTCTAAAAACTTGTTGTTTAAAATTTAATGCAATCGTTTGCGATTGTTCTCAAAATAATTGCAATAGATTATTGTCCGGTATTTAGGACTCTATTGCTCTTATAACCAGGTGATTTCTCACCAACAACAAGGAAAAGGTTCCTTTAGGTTTGAGGCATCCAAAGATGCTTTCTTGAGTAATTAAACAACTATTGGAATTTGGTCATAGGCTGTATTTTATGGGTTTTTGTACTATTGTTAATTATCAATGTTAAATAATCTCAAACAATTTTCAAATTCCATTTATACAAAAAACTGCATTTTTTTAAGATATGGGGATATTTCTAAGTATGGAAGGCTTGACAGCTGGAAACGAAAGAACAAAATTTGGGGATATCCTCCTCGATATGAGTTATTTACGGAAATACTTAGAAAAATACTATTTTTTGTTTCGCTATTGGTTGGTTTGGCGAAAGAGGTCAAAAAACTCCTGAGAATCCCTTAAAGTCTCAAAAGTGGGGTCAATTAGAGCTTTTTGATACAGCAACTCATTAACTTCAATTGCCTTGCCCAATTGTAATAGGGCTATATCTTCCATTTTTGCCGAGGCTGCCACCAAGGCCAAACCATAATAGCCATATCCATAATTTCGGTCTGCTAAAACAGATTCCTCGAAGAACACGGTGGCATTAGCATAATCCTTTGCCATAAAATAGGCTAACCCTTTATTGAAAAAGTCTCCTGGCTCATTAAAAGAGTAATCAAATCGTAGAGTTGCCAACTTATAATCACCTCTTAAAATATCTAAGGCACCTCTTAAACTTTCATTTTTTCGGAGGAAATTTTGATCTCTGGTGAGGACAGAAGCATCTGAAAGCTTTTTGTAGGCTTCCCAGTCCTCTCCTTTCAAAATCATGATTTGAGCTAAATTATGTAGCAGGTATGGCCCAGTTTCGATTCTTTCTGCCTGTCCAAGTAGAGCGACAGCCTTATCTAATAAGGAGTCTCTTTCCGTTTCGTCTAATGCCCTTTGAGCTTCTCTCATCTTGACAACTGCTAAATTGTTGTACGGCAGAGCTGACCGAAATAACTCTGTCATTTTGATCAATATGTCATTTTGATCAGACAGGCGAGGAGAAGTTTCTGCAGCAAGTGCCCATTCTTCAAAGGAAAGATCACTATTCATTTTGCCTGTTCTGAGTTCTTCAACAAGTTTCTGTGAACTTGATTGATCCAAGCCTTCTACTGGCGAAGCTTCAATCTCAACCTTGGCTGCCCTTAAAAATGGGAAAAGGTCAGCTGAAGTTTTTTTATACCCATCAAGTTTTGTCAGGGCCTCTCTTTGAGATTCATAAGGGTCCCCATTGAGTAAGACCTCATAGAAACCATCCTTATCCTGCGTAGAAAGTCCTGTGTATTCTCTTAGCAGTAATCTAAAATCAAACCAATCATTCCATCTGCTCCCAACAGAAACTTTGGTGGTATCCAGAAGTATTTGATTTTGGCGAATGAACTTCGAAAGACTTTTTGCTCTATCCTGGCCCAACTTACTATTCCTACCTTCCTGTCTCTCCGGAGATTGAATCCCTGTAATCTTAAATGAGCTAACCTTAGAGTGAGTAATCAAAAACTCCCGAAGCCTTTGTAATTCTGAAGAATTACTTCCAAACCCCTCAGCAAAAGAAGCATCCCCTGCATTATATAAGAAGGTGAAAACTCTGGTTTCTTTTCTATCAACAGAAGCCAATCCTGAGGGAATGAAAATTCCGATTTCAGGAATAGGTTCATTTGGAAGTACCTTCCCCACCTTAGCCATTAAAGGTGTTGTATCTACACCTCGCGCGATAATTTTGGTTTCAAAGGGTTCTAAACTCTCCTTCTTCCCTTGAAAAAATTGAAGCTCCAATATTGCATCGTCAAACCAATCTTCATATTGAATTTTCCAGGATCTATTAAAGCTGTAGACCTCCCTGATTTTATCAAGCTCCAGCCTGCCCAAGTCCATTACTCTATCCGAGTTCCTCAAAACAAGTCTCAGTTTAGGGTTACGGGGTAGCAGAACCGAAATAACAGGAATCTCCCCAGAAACTTCGAATTGAATAGAATCTCTGAAATATGTCAGCTTTTTGGGAGAGATCTCAGTTTTATTCAAATATTCCTCTTGAGGCATTAAATTTGGGGTAGCAAAAAGACTACCTTGGATTAAAAAAAAGAGGTACAAAAAAAACAAAACCGACTTTTGCATAATTATTTGTTATAATAATCTTGCATTTCCTTTATTTAACCACCAAAAATTTGTCAAGATGGATAAATTGAAACTTTTCTTCGAAGAGCACGCATTTGGAGTCTGCTCCAGACTCGGTGAGAAATTGAACTTTCCGATTGACAGTATTCGACTCTTTTTCATCTATGCTTCATTCATCACCTTTGGATCGCCAGTCATCATGTATGTAAGTATGGCGATGCTGATGAAGATTCGAAAGTATTTTAGAAAAATGAATAATCCCGTTCTTTTCGATTAAAGTTGATCGAAAGTTTTTCTTCCTAACATGAAGAAATCCCAAAATATAAGATTGGAAGGTCCCGCTGATTGGACCTTTTTTTTATGCCTCTCGGTAACCTGCAGTTTCTTCCTTTCAATAAGGAAATCAGAATAGCCTTTCCAAATTGCTTTAGCTAAGCCAGCCTTTCCTGATAATACATATCCCATACTAGCCAATGTCTCCAAAATGCCTTTGAGAATAAACCTCGACCAGAATCGATCATTCTCATTTTTATAAAGCATGGAGAGACTATTTCGGATATTTAAATAAAGCTTTCGGGGAGAGGCCCTGTCTAGTGTAGCGCCTCCGAGATGATAAACAGCTACATCTCCTTTATATCCTATTTTCCAACCTTCTTGTCTAAGGCGATAGCAAAGATCAACTTCCTCCATATGTGCGAAAAATGAATGATCAAATCCTCCTACCGCATGAAAGATCTCTGAACGAATAGCAAAGCATGCACCGGAAGACCAGTCAACTTCGATCGTATCATCATAATTGCCTTGATCATTTTCTATCCGATTCCAGATACGGCCACGACAATACGGATACCCCAATCGATCAACAAAACCACCTCCTGCACCGGCATAGTCATATTGATTCTTATTCTGGAAAGAAAGTATTTTGGGCTGTACTGTAGCGAAATCTGAATTCTCATCCAGCCAACTGACCAAAGCAACATCCCAATTCGGACTTACCTCCACATCTGAATTCAAAAGAATGTAGTGCCAGTATTTTCCCTCCAGCTGAGACAGGCCTTCATTATAACCTCCTGCAAAGCCAAAATTCTGATCCAGCTTGATCAGCTTTACCTCCGGGAATTTTTCTTCTAAAAATTGGATGGAATCATCCTGACTACCATTGTCAATTATATAAATGTCATAAGTGCTCTCCTGAACTACAGAAGGCAAGAATGTAGAAAGGACAGAGGCCCCATTAAAATTTAGGATGACAATGGCACAAGGCTTCATCCAAACATGTTTCCGAAATCCATACCAGGAATATTTGGCAACATGCCATCGGTAGCTGATTTCATCTCTGCCTTGATCTTTACATCAATTGCTTCCATGGCCTTATTGGTTGCAGCAACAATGAGATCTTTGAGCATTTCTTTGTCCTCAACAGTGACCAAAGAATCATCCATTTCAATATTTACTACTTGTCTGTTACCATTAACGGTCACTTTTACCATTCCTGCTCCGGACTCTCCTTCAGCATTCAAGTAAACAAGTCTGGATTGCACTTCTTTTATTTTTGCCTGGGCTTCTTTGACTTTGCCCATCATTCCCATTAGATCAAACATATTTTATCCTTTTCAAGAGGTGCAAATATAGGCCAATCAGATCGATACATGCGTCCTCCCTCCTTGTTAAAAATTCCGAAAAATTTATATTTACAAAATAATATTCTTAATTAATTAATTTTATGATTACTGTAAGCAAATTTTAGGCAACCCTACAATTAATAGTTCTGTTTAATAGGCATCAACCAATTACTTATGAAAACAGTCGAAATTATCGAAAAGGAAAATTTAAGCCGCATCAACTTTTCAAAAGAAGAGGTTCTTAAATCGGATGAGGATATTAGGCTTAGAAAATCAGCCTTAGACAGAGCACAAACCTTAGGCAATTTACTTCAGACCAAGGTTCATATACTTTTCGAATCAAAAGATGGCAAGCTCACCGAAGTACACACAACCGTTTGGGCAGTTGGAGAAAAGTTTATTTCTCTAAAAGGTGGGACTGTGATTCCTATTCATAGAATCCATCGAGTCCGTTAAGATAGTCTTTCCAAGACAGCGTCTATGGACAAAATCTCTTGCTCACCAGAGTCAAGGTTCTTTAATGCTAAAGTAGAACTCTCTATCTCATTGTCACCACAAATGGCGACAAATGGGACATTTTTGCGTGTGGCATAGTCAAACTGCTTTTTGACTTTTGCCTTGCTGGGATAGATCTCTGACTTAATACCAGCTTCTCGGAACCTGACCAGAAGTGATAATGCGTAGTCGAATCCTGCTTCATCAAAATAGGTAAACAAGACTTTGGTACTTTCAATTGTCTGCTCAGGAAACAGAGATAATTCTTCAAGAACATCATAAAGCCTGTCAACTCCGAAGCTGAAACCAACTCCAGATACATCCTTTAATCCAAATACACCAGTGAGGTCATCATATCGACCTCCACCACTTACCGAACCAACGGAAACATTCGAAACTTTCACCTCGAAAATAGCACCGGTATAGTATGATAATCCACGGGCTAAAAGAATATCAAGATCGATGTACTCTTGCCCCTCTCCCATTTTATCAAGGATTGAAAGCAGCTCTTCAAGCTCCTCAATCCCCTGTAGCCCAGTCTTACTGTCTTTCAAATAGTCCTTGAGGAATTCAAGCTTTTCAGGGATACCTCCTTCAAAGTCAATAACGGGTTGAAGAGCCTGAATTGAAGTATCATTAAAACCTTTGGTCAGCAGTTCTTCCTGTACCTTTTCCCAACCTGTTTTATCCAGCTTGTCAATAGCTACACATAAAGGCCCCTCTAATCCAGCAGAACCAATTGCCTCTGCGATCCCAGTGAGGATCTTTCGGTTATTGACCTTTATGCTATATTGGCTTAACCCTAGTTTGGCAAAAACTCTTCTTATCAAAAGAATGATTTCGGCTTCACAGACTAAACTGTCCGTCCCAACAACATCGGCATCACACTGATAGAATTCTCTGTATCTACCTCGTTGAGGTCTATCTGCTCTCCAAACCGGTTGGATTTGGTATCGCTTAAATGGGAAATTGACTTCATTCCTATTCATGACCACGTACCTGGCAAATGGCACAGTTAAATCATACCTCAAGCCCTTCTCTGAAATTTTTGGAAGAACCTTTTTTGACCCTTCATCCAGATCCTCCTTAGAAACCTTCTTGAGATAATCTCCACTATTTAGAATTTTGAAGATTAATTGATCGCCTTCATCACCATACTTTCCAGTAAGGGTGGAAAGGTTTTCCATGGAAGGAGTCTCGATCTGCTGAAATCCAAAAAGCTGGAATGACTCCTTGATGGTGTCAAGGATATAATTTCTTCTGGCCATTTGAATTGGGCCGAAATCACGAGTTCCTTTTGGAAGGGAAGGCTTTTGCATCAATTATTCTATTAAAAGGCTCAAATTTATCGATTAATTGGAATTTTTAGATTAATCCAGGAATCAAACATCTATTTTTTTAAACAGAATTGTAGGCTATACAAAATGGATTCCATACCTTTGCACCTCATTTCGAAGCAACTACACAAAAATATACGACCATGGCAGTTACTAGTCTAAAGAGAAAATTAAGAAGAAAGAGACAAGGTCAGAACACTAGAGTTCTTAAGCTGAAGCAACTTCAGGCTAAGCCTGTGATCAAAAATGTGGACGTGGAAGAACTTAAGAGCTCTTTCTCAAAATAATTATCCCCAATCGGGATTAGAAGGCAGCCTTAGGCTGCCTTTTTTATTTTCCACGCTTTCCAAGCTCCACTACTTTTAGATTTTTAATTTCTCCCTTGTCAAGAGAAAAAAGCAATAGGGTTCGCATTTGATGAAACCCCTGGCGACCAATCGCTCCCGGATTCATATACAAGCAATTTAGATTGGAATCGAACTCTACCTTGCAAATGTGAGAATGCCCACAAATAAAGAGCTGGGCCTTAGATTCCTTGATCTTTGCCTTTATCCCTTTAGCATACATCGGAGGCTTCCCTCCGATATGAGTCATCAAAACTCGAACATTTTCAAGCTCAAAATTTTGCCATTCAGGATAATTGCTCAAGGATTCACCTGAGTCAATATTTCCAAAAACTGCCCTTATTATTTTTCCTTCAGGAAGCCTATTCATCACGGAAATATCTCCAATATCCCCAGCATGCCAGATTTCATCCACATGGGATAAATGAGCAATGATGGGATCATCGATATATCCATGGCTATCAGAAATCAAAGCAATAGTTGTTGCCATTCGTTTTTTAAAGCTAAATTTTGATTGAGAACGAATTTATCCCTCACAAATATCTTAGAATCATGAAAAGGATTTTTACACTTGCTCTAGTTTTTTCCTTGTCCTTCTTAGTAAGTCAATTGTCATATGGACAAGAGTTAGATTCTGCGAAAGTCGTCACGCAGGAGCAGTTCATCAAAATGTCAAAAAAGAGCAAAAAGAACCTGATTCTAGACGTTAGAACCCCTAAAGAGGTAGCAGAAGGTCATATACAAGGAGCACTATTTGCAGATTTCAGGTCAGACGAATTCCTGGCTGAATTGGAGAAACTGGATAAGAAAAAAACCTATTTAGTTTATTGTTATTCAGGCAAGAGGGCTGAACAAGCCTCCATGCAAATGAAAGCAGCAGGATTCAAGAAAGTTTACTTGCTCGATGGCGGAATGAAAGCATGGGAAGAAGAC
>CAZLUY010000675.1:0-11123 GCA_964562785.1 uncultured Limnohabitans sp.
CCATTCTCAAGAAGGAAAAGCAGCCTAAGCGTCTGCTTAATCAGCCGAAGTCAAGTTCAGCATTGATCTTTTACTGGGGTATTGAGCGAGTGTTCCCTGAGTTGGATCTTCATAATATTTTCTTCTCTGATAATTACCTCAAAGAATTCGACCACATCTTCCATCATAAGGAGCCCTATTACGATCCAACAGTATATATCAACATCACGTCAACGCAAAAGAAGGATGATGCTCCCGAGGGCTGCATGAATTGGTTTACCATGATCAATGTCCCGAATAATCAGGGTCAGGATTGGGAGAAAATAATCCGGGATGCACGGAAGAATATCATTCACAAGATCAACCGAATTCTGAAAACAGATATTGAAGATTTGATTGCAGTAGAGGAGATTCTGGATCCAAGAACAATTGAAATCAAGACCTCTTCAGCTCAAGGAGCCTTGTATGGAAATAGCTCCAACAATAAATTTTCAGCCTTCCTGAGACATGCCAATTTCTCCAGCGATATCAAGAACCTCTATTTCTGCGGAGGGAGTGTTCATCCCGGAGGAGGCATCCCACTTTGCTTACTTTCGGCAAAGATTATGACCGATATGATTCCAAGCGACAATATGTCAAACTGATTTCTTCAGGAAGTAAATGAGTCGCTAATAGCTTCCTGAATCAAATCGTATTCATAGCCTCTTGACATAAGGTATTGGGAGACCTTGTACTTTTTCTTGTAGGCATCTGTTTCCCTTTCCCTGTCCCATCGCCTCTCCAGCTCCGTGCAGAGCGTATCGTAATATGCCACCGGATCAATTTCAGCTAAACCAATCTTGATCAACCCATCCGGGATTTTACGCATCTTTAGCTCCATTCGTAATCGTCCCCTGCCCCACTTTTTCATATTGAACTTCCCTCTACAAAAAGCTCTCACAAAGCGTTCTTCATCGATAAATTTTTCTCCTATCAAGTAATCCAGAGTCTCTTCCTGAATCTCCTCGGATACTCCTTTCTCATTCATTTTACGCTTCGCATCCCAGACGCAACGATCCTGATAAGCACAATAGGCCATCATTTTCTCTTTCACCTGCTCAGGCTTCCAATGATTTTTTGAATGATCCGAACTGTATTCGTTTCTCCACATGGACAATTTGCGTATTTTGCGAAGCTATTTTTGCTTAACTCACTTTTACCAAATCTATAAATTTTCAAACCGATCATGCGTAAAAAAATCATCGCCGGAAACTGGAAAATGAACATGACCTTTGAAGAGGGTCAAAAGCTCACTTCAGAAATTGTCAATATGTATAAGGACGAAATGATCAAGGATGTCGAGGTCGTACTAAACGTTCCTTTCCCTCACATTTCACCTGTAAAAAAGCTGATCGGTGAAACATCTGGAGTTTCAGTTGGTGCTCAGAACTGCTCTGAAAAAGAGGAAGGAGCATATACTGGCGAGGTGTCGGCCAAAATTCTTTCTTCCTTTGGGACAGACTATGTAATTCTTGGTCACAGCGAAAGAAGAGAGTATTACAAAGAAGACAATGAGCTTCTGGCTGAAAAAGTTAAAAAGGCCCTTGAGCATGGTTTAACTCCTATTTTCTGTTGTGGAGAATCTCTTGCAATACGTGAAGCAGGCACACATGTACCGAATGTAAAGTTCCAATTGACTCAGAGTCTTTTCGAACTTTCAGCTGAAGATTTTTCGAAAATCGTCATTGCCTATGAGCCGATTTGGGCTATTGGTACTGGTAAAACCGCAAGTGCCGAAGAGGCGCAGGAAATGCATCTAGCCTTAAGGAGACATATCTCCAGCAAATATGGAAAGGACGTGGCGGCAGGAACTTCTATCCTCTATGGAGGAAGTATGAAGCCTGGAAATGCTCAGGAATTACTTTCAAAAGAAGACGTTGATGGCGGATTGATTGGAGGAGCTTCTTTGAAATCCAGAGATTTCGTAGACATCATTAAGTCTTACTAAAGCAGGATGGATTACCTGGAATTTCATATTTCCTGCAAGGAAGATTTCCGGGAAATCCTAATGGCAGAACTATCCGAAATTGGCTTTGATTCCTTCCTTGAAACCGAAGAAGGGATCGATGCCTATGTGGAAAGCTCACTATTTAATCGAGACCAATGGGATGAAATAGTTGAGCGATATACTAATTTTGCCGATTTAAAAGTTGAAGAAGGAGAGCTGGAAAAGAAGAATTGGAATGCAGAATGGGAAAGTAATTATGACCCCATTGCTGTTGACGATTTAGTTTTTATCCGAGCCTCATTTCATGCTCCTCAACCGGGCTTTAAGCATGAGATAGTTATCAATCCCAAAATGTCTTTCGGCACCGGTCATCACGAGACTACCTATCTGATGATCAAGCATCAATGTGAATTAGCCCAAGAACACCAGGGAAAACGCATTCTTGATGTCGGATCCGGAACTGGAATTCTTGCTATCATGGCTCATTTGCTTGGAGCGAAGGAGGTGGAAGCTTTTGACATAGATGAATGGTGTGTGGAAAATGGAAATGAAAACTTCGCTCTGAATAATGTTCCTGCCACCATGGAAAAAGGAACTATTCGGGAGATAAAACCTCAGGGAGAATTTGACATAATCCTCGCCAATATCAATAAGAATATCCTGCTCGACGAAATGGAAGAATATGCTTCTCTGATGAAAAATCAAGGCTATTTGCTCCTGAGTGGATTCTATGAATCTGATATCCCTGATTTAGAAAAGAAACTGAATTCTTTGGATATCCAGATTCAAAAAATCAGTGCCAGGAATAATTGGGCATCATTAATCTGTCAAAAGTCATGACCGAATTACTGATCTACGCCATCATTTTTCTTCTCTTGATTGGTCATTGTCTGCTGGCCGGGAAAATGTATCGTGAGGTTCATGAAGACCAATCTTTGAGTCTTACAGAGAAGAATGACTGGAAGCTTAAGGCCTTAGTCTTTCCCGGTTATTTCTATGGAAAATTCAAGAAGAGCAAAAAATAATCACCCTCTCTGACACTCATTTTCAGAGACTTATAATCTTCACTTATATCTGGACTTATTTTAAATCTAGGAGTCCAATTGATTAGTTAAATTAGCCCCATGGAGTATATCTGGAAGAAGGCAGAAAGATCCGAGGAGAGTAAAATTGAGGAGCTAAAATCACAAATCAATGTAGATAGGACGATTGCCAATATTCTGATCCAGAGAGGTGTTGAGACATTTGATGAGGCCAAGTCATTTTTCAGGCCTGATCTTTCCACCTTGCATGATCCATTCCTAATGCAGGATATGGAAACGGCTTCAGAAAGGATTCTACAAGCTATTTCAAAGGAAGAGAAAATTCTTGTTTACGGGGATTACGATGTAGATGGGACCACCGCGGTTTCTTTGGTCTTCAGCTTCCTCCAAAGCTTTTACCCAAATGTAGAATTTTATATCCCCGACCGATACCAGGAGGGCTATGGAGTATCCGAAAAAGGAGTTCGATATGCAGCGGATAATGGGTTTAGTTTGATCATTGCCCTTGATTGCGGTATCAAAGCGGTTGACATGGTACAATTGGCAGGTGAATTGGGAGTGGATTTCATCATCTGCGACCACCATAATCCTGGAGAAACACTACCCCCTGCTGTGGCTGTGCTCGATCCTAAAAGGAAAGACTGTAATTATCCATATAAGGAGTTGAGTGGCTGTGGAGTCGGATTCAAGCTCTGCGAAGCGCTTTGTGTTAAACTGGAAAAAGATAAGACGGAGCTCTATCCCTATCTAGATTTAGTCGTGGTAAGTATCGCTGCCGATATTGTCCCTATAACAGGTGAAAACAGAACTCTAGCCTTCTTTGGTCTAAAGCAAATCAGCAAATCCCCTAGCCCAGGATTGGAAGCTTTGAAGCAAGCAGGGCATCTTGAAAATGACATAACCATCTCCGATATCGTTTTCAAAATAGGACCAAGAATAAATGCTTCAGGACGTTTGGAACACGCAGAAGCCAGTGTGGAACTACTTATCTCCAAATCACTGGAAGAAGCCAAAAAACTTGCCGATGCCGTTGACAAAGTAAATAGCACCAGAAGAAATTTCGATGAGAATATTTCCAGAGAGGCATTTGCTATGATCGCTGAAAGGGAAGACCAAAAGGAATGGAACTCCACCGTCCTATACAAAGAAGATTGGCACAAAGGAGTAATCGGAATCGTAGCAAGCAGATGCATTGAGCAATACTACAGGCCCACGATAATCTTAACAGAATCGAATGGCAAGGCCACCGGTAGTGCCCGCTCTGTGGTGGACTTCAACATTTACAAAGCAATTGCAGAATGCTCTGATTTATTGGAGCAATTTGGTGGGCATAAATATGCTGCAGGATTAACCATGGACATTGCCAATGTAGCTGCCTTTCAGGAAAAGTTTGAAGAGGTCGTCAAACGGAGAATTAAGAAAAAACATAGAACTCCAGTTATTGAGGCCGATGATGAATTGTCCATTGACTTACTGAACCACAATTTTTATGGAATTCTAAAGCAGATGGCTCCCTTTGGTCCGGGAAATCCCGAGCCAGTTTTCATCATTAAAAATGTGAGAGCTGAGAATGTCACTATTCTCAAGGAGAAACATCTAAAATTTACCATCAAACAAGAGGGCGGGAAAAAGAAATTGGTCTGCCTTGCGTTTGGAATGGTGGATAAGAAAAAAGACCCTAACTTAACCACAGTGAATTTTTTAAGAAGCAAAATCCATTTCAACCTGGCTGGAGAGATAAGGGAAAATGTATTCAGAGGGCAGAGTACATTGCAAGTGTATGTGAAAGACATCAAATTCGACTGATCATGAAGTTACGAGGCGACAACCTGGTAAAAATCTATAAAGGAAGACGAGTAGTAAATGACATCTCGGTAGAGGTGGAACAGGGAGAAATTGTTGGTCTATTAGGGCCAAATGGAGCAGGAAAAACCACTTCATTTTACATGATCGTGGGTTTGATCCAGCCTAATCATGGTGAGATATTTTTAGAGGATGATAACATCACTTCCCTACCCATGTATCAGCGTGCGAAACTTGGGATTGGATATCTCGCACAAGAGGCTTCTGTATTTAGGAAGCTTTCGGTCGAAGAGAATATCATGGCTGTACTAGAGATGACTAAGCTGAACAAAGCGGAGAGGAAAGAAAAGACAGAACAGCTTTTGGAAGAATTCTCACTTACCCATGTGCGAAAGAACCTAGGAATGGTGCTTTCAGGTGGTGAGAGAAGAAGAACAGAAATTGCCAGGGCACTTGCCGTGGACCCAAAGTTTGTTTTGCTGGATGAACCCTTTGCCGGAGTTGACCCAATCGCGGTAGAAGAAATTCAAACAATTGTCGCCAAGCTCAAGAATAAAAATATCGGAATCCTGATCACGGATCACAACGTGAATGAAACTCTCTCTATCACCGATCGGGCTTATCTCATGTTTGAAGGAAGACTTCTGAAGGCGGGAAGTGCGGAGGAATTAGCTGCCGATGAGCAGGTTCGTAAAGTTTATCTGGGCAGTCAGTTTGAACTTAAAAGGAAAACCTTCAACTAATGGATATAATCAATTCGTTTATGTCTTGGCTTTTCAAAAGCCGGTTGAAGCAAATTGATTACTTCAAAGAGAATCCTCATAAAGCTCAATCAGAGATTTTCAAGCAGCTCATTGAAGCGGGAAGGAAAACTGAATTTGGAAAAAAACATGATTTCCAATTAATTAAGAATTACTCAGATTTCGTTCGAAGAGTCCCAATTCACGATTATGAGAGCCTAAAGCCACTTTTCGACAGAACCATGGCCGGAGAGCAGCGGGTCATTTGGAACACCGATATTGACTGGTTTGCTAAATCTTCTGGAACCACTTCAAGCCGAAGCAAATACATCCCTGTAAGTAAGGAGAGTCTTGAAGAGTGCCACTACAATGGTGGCAAAGACCTGGTATCGGTTTACGTCAAAAATAACCCTGACACCAAGATGTTTGTGGGTAAGAATTTAGCCATCGGTGGAAGTCTGGAAAAGAACCCTCTTGATCCCAATAGCAAAGCTAAAGCTGGAGATATCTCTGCAGTTATCATGCAAAATCTTCCACTATGGGCACAGATCATTCGTACCCCAAGTTTGGAAGTAGCGCTTATGGACGAATGGGAGGCTAAGATTGAGAAGCTTGCCCGGGAAACCATGAACGAGAATGTGGTAACGATCACCGGAGTACCTACCTGGACTATCGTGCTGCTTCAAAAGATTCTTGAGCTGAAAAAAGCAGACAACATTCTCGAAGTCTGGCCGAATCTGGAGGTATTTTTCCATGGTGCCGTTGCATTTGGACCTTATCGATCCGTTTTTGAAAAACTAATCCCCTCTCCAAACATGAGGTATATGGAGACCTACAATGCCTCTGAGGGATTCTTCGGCTTGCAGGATCAACCCGATTCGGATGAGCTTCTATTGATGCTAGATTACGGAGTTTTCTTCGAGTTCATTCCAATGGAAGAATGGGATAAAGAAAAGCCAAAAGTGGTCTCCTTGAAGAATGTGGAAATAGGTAAAAATTATGCCTTAGTGATCACCACAAATGGAGGACTCTGGAGATATAAAATTGGAGATACCGTTAAATTCACCTCGACTAGTCCGTACAGATTTAGAATCTCAGGCCGCACAAAACACTTCATAAATGCATTTGGTGAAGAGGTGATTGTGGAGAACGCCGAGCAGGCCATAAAGCTTGCAGCAGAAAAGACTTCAGCGACGATCGCCAATTTCACCGCTGCGCCAGTCTATTTTGAGAGCTCAGGTTCAAAAGGTGCTCATGAATGGGTGATTGAATTCCACAATGACCCAGAGGATATGGCTCTTTTTGAAAAAGAACTAGATAAAAACCTCAGGGCGATCAACTCTGACTACGATGCCAAGCGATATAAGAATTTGGCATTAGAAGCTCCTTTAATTCATAAAGCTCCTCAAGGCATTTTTGATCAGTGGCTTGCTAATAAAGGTAAACTCGGAGGTCAGCATAAAGTCCCAAGGCTATCAAATGAACGGACCTACTTAGAGGAGATTTTGGGAATTATGGAGGAAAAAGAAGCAAAGTCTTAAGGACAAGCTCCCTCCACTCATGGAGTAATTCTCCAAGCCCGTATTAGTCTCAGCCTTTTTAACTATTTTCTCTACCGATTATCTTCCATAACCCTGGAAGCAATTATTTGATGTAGAAGAAACCCCGTCTATTCCCATGATTATTCTGTTGACCATTTTAGTCACGCTGGCCATTATTTTGGTGGCTATTGTCAAATTCGACATTCACCCATTTCTGGCTTTATTCTGTGGTGCTATCCTCTATGGACTGCTATCTGGAATGCCAGGGGATCTAATCTTAAAATCTATATCAGAAGGATTTGGAGGAGTATTGGGGAGTATAGGCCTACTGATTCTTCTCGGAGTAATGATGGGGACATTTCTTGAGAAGACAGGAGGAGCAATCGTGATTGCTCAAAAGATTTTATCATGGATTGGTGAGAAGGCAGTGACTAAAGCAATGATGGCCTGCGGATACATCCTTTCTATCCCTGTTTTTGGTGACTCCACCTTCATCATGATGAACCCCATCAGTAAGTCGCTTTCCATAAAAGGAAAAGTCCCATATGCTGCAACCACGGTGGCATTGGCTTTGGGAGCCACTGCCAGTCACTCTTTAGTACCTCCAACTCCAGGTCCAATTGCCACAGCCGGAATCCTTGAAGCAGACTTAGGAATGATCATTTTCTGGGGATTAATCATCAGTATGATCACCATGATTCCCGCCTATATTTTTGTGAACAAGGTGGCCGCAAAAATGCCTTTGGAAGCCAAGTTTGTTGAGGATGAGACCAAGATTGATAAGAGCAGCTTCCCTTCAGCCTTTTCATCATTTCTTCCAATTGTTCTTCCACTGATTCTGATCGTTCTGGCTTCAGTCGCCAAATACCCAACCGAGCCTTTCGGCTTAGGTGTGTTTTACACGATCATTACATTCATCGGGAGTCCAGTGATAGCCCTATTGATCGGGGTATTCCTCACTTTTAGTCTACCGAAGAAAATGGATAAGAAGATCCTTTCTTCCAGTGGTTGGATAGGGCAAGCAATTCTGATCGCTGCACCAGTAATTCTGATCACAGGAGCTGGCGGTGTATTTGGAAAAATGCTTCAAAATTCCGGGATAGGAGATTTAGTCAGCGAGAGTATGTCGGGTGCCAGCTGGGGAATATTCCTGCCTTTCCTCATCGCATTCTCCCTTAAAACAGCACAGGGCTCATCAACCGTCGCGATGATTACTACAGCCTCTATAATTGCACCACTAATGGGTAGCTTAGGATTAGACTCAGAAAGTATGCGGGTATTCGCTGTTTTGGCCACCGGAGCCGGGGCTATGGCAATCTCCCATGCCAATGATAGCTTCTTCTGGGCTGTAACTCAGCTTTCAGGTCTAAGTATCAAACAAGGAAATCAATCGCATAGCCTTGGAACACTAATTATGTCCCTCACAGCTATAAGCCTGATCTTCATTATCACTCAGTTTATTTAGTCTCTAGCGCGCCGTCCAGCCTCCGTCGACAGTCAGCATAGACCCAACCATGTATGTCCCTGCATCGCTGGCTAGGTAAATAGCAGCGCCCTGAATTTCTTTTAGTTCTCCCCATCGGCCAAGAGCGGTAGCTCCCACCACGAACTTTTTACCTTCTTCCGTATCAGCAATTGGAAGGTTCATTTCTGTAAGGAATGGGCCTGGACATATTGCATTCACGGTAATATTAAAGGGTGCGAATTCAAGCGCCAATGCCCTTGTCAATTGAACCACAGCCCCTTTGCTGGTCGCATAAGGTGTTCTATTTGATAGACCAACCAAGCCGAGGGTACTAGCCAAATTGATAATACTTCCCTTCTGTGCCTTCTTCATATATGGAGTAACTGCCCGGCAAGCATTCCAGGTGCCATTAACATTGACATCCATGACCTTCTGAAAATCCTCTGGTGTCAATTCATCAATTGCACCTCGGATATTGATACCCGCACTATTGATAAGAATATCAATTCTGCCAAGGCAGTCAAAGGTATTTTTAGCCATTTGCTCCATGGCTGGCAAGTCAGTGACATCTCCAGAGAAAGAAATGGCTTTTACCCCATAGGTTTCTGCGATTTTATCGGCTGAGGCTTTACCCTCTTCAGCATTTCGACTTACAAGCATGACATGGGCACCTGCTGAAGCTAAACCTTCAGCCATGGCCAATCCAAGACCTTTCGAGCCACCTGTGATAATGGCTACTCGGTCGGAAATATCAAAAAGCTTAATTCCAGGAAGGGATGAAGTAGGGTTACTCATAGATTTAGATTAAAAGGTTTTATATAGATTTCTTCAAAGTACATTCTTGCTGTAATCCAGCGAGCTCAAAATATTGTTCTCTTCATTTCTGAACTTCTCCTCGACGCTTAGTCCTTCAAGTTTGGGTAATGGCTTTTGGTAGGATTCCTCTCTAACGAGTTTCAAAGATTCGTCCATCTGACTTCTAGGAATATCATCAAAAGTCATCCAATATTTATCTTCTTTACAGGGGATTTTTAAAGGATCTCTGGTAATCATCTCAAGAGAAAAGTTGATGTCCTTATTTCCCTTTTTACACAGTCTGACAGCTTCATCCAGATCAACTATGCCCTCTCCTAAGGGAACTTCAGAAAGTAAAAATCCATCTTCGTACTCCTTGACTGCCATATCCTTCACATGGGTTGAAAAAGAAATGGGAGCTAGGTTTCGGATTACATCCATTGGGTGTTCCAGTAAGGAAACATTGTTCCCAAAATCCAAGGTTACCCCAACCCACTCACTTCCGATGCTTTCAATAATTTCTACCAACTCTTGAGAAAACCAATCTTTATGGTTCTCAACAGCCAATCGCATCTTATGCTTTCTAACAATTGGTTCAGCACGTTTAATGGACCCAATAGCCTCGGATTTAAATTTCAAGTATTCTTCTCTTGTTCCGAAGGTCTCATACCGTCGTCCACTCAAACAGGCCGTTCTTAACACCTTTGCCCCTGCCTCCTTTGCAGCTTTGACATCCATTTCGAAAGACTGGACCTCATCCATGGATTTGGGTAAGGAAATGCTTCCTTCTAAATACAATCCCAACTTTTCACGTTCGTCACGGATTGATTTGGCAAATGAAGTTTCCCAACCCTTCACACCAACCTGTATACCTCCAGCTCCTATAGAATGACAGTGTCTAAGCAATTCCATTGCATCATTAAAGCCTGGAAATTCAGGACTACTGGTTTCAGCTTTCCATCGAGACCAATAAGAATGAACTACTACCCCCATACCGATATCGCGAAGACCAGCCGGTAATGCCGAAAAAGGCATGCCCATCAGTGCGAGAGCCAAACCACCTTTTTTCAGGAATTCTCTTCTCGAGTTGCTGATATGTGCTGGGTTATGATTTTCCATGGCTCTATTCTTCAGGACTTTCGGCAGCTTCTTTGGCTATATGTTCATTCAATTCCGGAGCACTCCAAGGATACACCCTGCCCTGAGATCGATGCCTGGTAAATCCAACGGTTCCCCGACTTATTGGTGAGGCTTGGTTTCCCCATTCATTTCGGATATAGGTTAGAATGGATGCAATACTGCCATCATCCATTGTTGAGTGAGCAGGCATGACAGGCAAAATGTCCGGAGCATCATAGGTTTTTCCGGCAACCTCCAGAGGGCCTTCCATTCCATGTAAAAGAATAAGTGCCAACCTTTTTTCATTACCCAATACCCATTCAGAACCAGCTAAGGGTGGACCCATTCGGGTAGCACCACGGCCATCTGATCCATGGCAACCAGCACAGGTGGTCAAGTACTTTTGTCTTCCTTCCGAAAATTGCTTCAGTGCCTCCTCCGAAAGTTCATGTCCACTACTCGCAAGTAATTCAGGCTGGTATCCTGGCCAGGAAAAGAGACGTTCAAAAGAAGCTTTTTTCTGTTCATCTAATGGCAAATCAGTCAAGGCCAACAAACCCGGTTTTGAGTCAAGCTCGATTCTACCCACATAATCGGGGTCGCTAGCCTGAATCGCCATTCCCAACAGAAGAGTCTCTGATTTCCAGCTCC
>CAZLUY010000676.1:0-8153 GCA_964562785.1 uncultured Limnohabitans sp.
TGGCGAACTGGGGAGTCTACCTGAATCATAAAGACCAGACCAGATCTTTTCTTTATTCGTCCTCCGGCAGCGGATGATCGTGACCCAGATCCAAAGGATTGCTGCGACACCTGTTTTCAAACCGAAGTCATTGGGAATGCAGGCATCTATATAGCTAATGATGACAGCTTCAACGGACTCTCAACCAAGCTTCCGGTTGGATTTATTGAAGACAATGGACAAAGATTCATGGTAACCCATAGAACTAACCTTAGTCAGATTTCAATTTCCCCAGAGGCGTATCGATTCTTACGATTGGTGAAGCAGCAGACTGAAATTAGTGGGTCCGTATTTGATCCGCCACCTGCAAATATTCGTGGGAATATGATAAGCCTTGATGATTCAGAGGAAGTGGTATTAGGCTACTTTATGGCTGGAGCTGAAGCTCGAAGTGAGCTCTATATCAATGCAGTAGAAATGGAGTTCAGGCAGCCTGATGCCCAAATCCTGGATGATTGCAGGGTTTTACCTAATACTTCTGTTGATGCACCACTTGATTGGAATCCATAATTGAGGGGAAGAGTTTAAAAATGAGAAATTATACCTGGATTTTATTATTCGTCTTCTTAGGATGTATTGATCCTTTTGAAGTCGTGGTTCCGGAAGGGCCTCAACTTCTGACCATCGAAGGATTTATCACTACAGAACCTGGGCCGCATGAGATACGGCTCACCCGTGGTGACACCTATGGTAGTGTCTTTGAAGGACTGATTCGGCCCGTTCGAGAAGCAATAGTAATTATCCGAGATGATCTGGGTAATGTGGTCTTTTTGGGAGAGGATTTTGATAATAGGGGTTCTTATTTAACGCCGGCCGGTTTCAGGGCTGAAGTAGGAAGAAGTTACACCTTAGGGATTCAGCTGGTAGATGGAAAGACCTACAGTTCATTTCCCGAACTGCTGGCTCCACCCACTCCAATTCAAAATTTGAGTTATCAATCTGTTGAGATTCCGGTCGAAGGTGAGCTTGTACCTGACTCTGGTGTACAGTTGATAGTAGATATTGATGATCCTGCGGATCAGAACAATTTTTACTTCTGGCGAAATGATGAAGCTACCTATGTTTTACAGACAAGACCAGATTTGTTTGTCACTCGTCCTCCAGATAGAACACCAGCTCCCAAAGATTGCTGTTTCGTTTGCTGGAGACAGGAAATCACTGGGAATCAATCCTTCTTCATCGCTGATGATGATAACTTTAATGGCTTGAGTACACGTATTCCTGCTGCCTTCATTCCGGATGATGGGTTGCGATTTTCAGACACCTATAGAATAGATTTGCGGCAATTGAGCATTACTCAAGACGCTTATCGATTCTTACGGCTGATTAAGCAGCAATCTGAAATAAGTGGTTCTGTCTTTGACCCGCCACCTGCAAGGATAACAGGCAATATGATCAGTTTGGATGACCCGGACGAAGTGGTGCTTGGATACTTTATGGCAGCTGGAGAGACTAAGGAACAAGTCTATATCAATTCGCTTGAGCTAGATTTTGTGCAGCCTCCTACCGTGATTCCAGATGACTGCAGAGAGGTTGAGGGTGCTCTAGAAGAGCCTCCAATTGATTGGAATCCAGGTGGTTAATTAATAGCCTTAGAGGTACCTTTCCTTTTCTTTAAAGACTATACCGGAGTCCTCCAGTTTATCCAAAATGGGTTTATAAATCTCGGCCTCAACCGGTGTGTGTAAACCTCTCGTTTTAATATTTCCGTCCAGAAATTCATCCACAGCAATTGCCAATGGAAGTCCTACAGTTTTGGCCATTGCTGTATAGACAGAATCTTCCCCTTCACAGATCAGACTGGAAATAATCTCCTTAACACCTTTTGAAGTCTCGATCTCAAACTTGTGCTGCATTACTATAAGGTCTTTGTCTTCTGGGGCCAAAGTCCAGCTTTGAAGAAGAATTTCCTGGAGGATTTGAGCTGGAGTTCCTTGATGCTTTGGCAGTTTTTCATTACTAAAAAAACCTAGCCATTGGATTTTTTCAAAGGTCGGGAAGTCCATCTCAGGGAAAAGGTTTGAAAGCTTTTCTTCTACAGTGAGCGATGGATCATAGGGCATGAACGTGTTCACAAAATCCCGATAGGTGAAGTCCTCTGGAAGATTGATTTCATAATGATCCTCCGTCATGCCCAATTGCACGAACACATCCCATGCCTTGGTAAAGCCAACGCGACGAAGAGTTCCTCTTCTCATGGTTGGAATTCCTTCCAATCCATACACCTTTCTATAGCTAAGCGAATCTCTGTTGGGGTATCCCTCATATTCTCCAATTCCCTCAAATTCGAACCTGTCGATTCTTTTAAAAAGCTTGTGATAAGGAACAAATTTTAAGCGTCCTTGCTCGATGTATCTCGAGGTTCCTTGTCCTGCCAAAACTACGTTTCTTGGATTCCAGGTAAACTTGTACTTCCATGGATTATTTTCACTCTCCGGAGCAAGTAAACCACCGGTGAATGATTTGAATGAAAGAATAGTCTCCCCATTGTTCTTCGCAGAATCAATGATTTTCATTGCCGACATATGGTCAATTCCAGGGTCCAGACCGCACTCATTCAAAAAGAAGAGATCAGCTTTTTCAATTTCTTCTTTTAGCTCTTTCATCTCCTTGGACTCGTAGGAGGCACTGAAAAAATGCTTGCCAGCTTTTAGTGCTTGCCGAGCTACCAAAGGATGCTTAGAGGCAGGTAGCATGGAAATCACCAAATCACATTCCTTGATCAGTTCTGCAAGCGCAGATTCATTTTCCCCGTCAAGATACCGGGCTTCGGTATTGGCTTTTCCTTTTAGCTTTTCCTCAGCGGCCTCCTTGTTGATATCAGCTAATATCAGTTTACGATTTTTTGCAGCTGCACTATCGGCAAGGTAATCGATGAGGTAGGTTGCGGACTTGCCTCCGCCCAGGAGAAGTATGGTGATCATAGGGTTTATATTGGGTCGCTAAAGTTGTATAAAAATGTGGAAGATTTCTGCCAAAGAATGAAAAACCAGTGCAAAATTTTAGATTGCTATAATCAAGTTTGGTTTTATAAAACTTAGGTAATATTTCTAGGCTCAAATAGAATGGAGAATCGAGAAGATGAATACCGATTAATGGAAGAGGCGAAGGCTATTTTAGCAAAGGCTTATGCACCATATTCAGGATTCTTAGTCGGTGCAGCGGTACAATTGAAAAGCGGTAAAATTCTTCAATCCAATAATCAGGAGAATGTGAGTTTTCCAGTAGGGATTTGTGCAGAAAGATCTGCTCTGGCTTATGCTAGTGCTAATTTCCCCGAAGATCCTCCGGTAGCAATTGCCATAGCCGCCCAGAGAAAAGGGGAGAAAGAATATGCTAAGGTTGCTCCCTGTGGGCTTTGTTGCCAAACTATGATGGAAACTGAAACTCGCTACGGGAATAACCTTGAAATTTTTCTTCTTGAACCTTCAGAAGAGGTAGTTCGAATTAGTGGGGTGTCTAAGCTTTTGCCTTTCGCTTTGAAAAACCTGGATGAATAAATGAAAAAGAGTCACAGCTTTGCCTTTGAGGCTAATTACTCTATTTCTCATGAGCCTAAGGGAACCGAGAAAACAATACTGATCTGTTTCCATGGTTATGGACAGTTGGCGGAGTTTTTTATCAAAAAATTTCTTCCATTTGCCAATGAGGATCTACTGGTAATCGCTCCAGAAGGGACTAATTATCAATACTTAAGAGACTTTTCGGGTAGGGTAGGAGCCAATTGGATGACTAAGCATGAGCGGGAGTTAGCAATTAGAAATAACCATGTTTATCTCGACTCCTTGATGGAGTCTATTCTTAATTCATTTTCAAAAAAGCCTAAGATTGTCGTTTTAGGTTTCTCTCAGGGGGTGGCCACTTCAACGCGCTGGCTAAATCACTGGGGTGGAAGAGCTGATTCACTGATTCTTTGGGCCGGAGTTTTTGCCCATGATATGCAGATGGATTTAGCTAAGGAGAAATTTAAGGATACGCGAATGATGTCCGTTTTTGGAGATCAGGATGAATTTGTGACCGCTGAATTATTGCAAAAACAGAGAGATTTTTTGGATGTCCTTGGAAAAAAGGTCGAGGAGTACCAATTTTCTGGTGGACATGAGATTTCGGAACACATTTTGAACAAGGTAATGACCGATATGACTTTGGCTTAAACCCTAATTCTATACTTAACTTACTCCCCTAATTTTTAGATGTTAACGCTTACCGACAGTGAAGTAGACCAAATCACAACACAGCTTCTTAAAGGCATGGTATGCTTTTATCAAATTGATAAAAAGAAAATATTCCATATGCCTGATGACGATGATTACTTTGATGAATTGACTGACGAAGAGGAAGATTTACTGGATGATGTGGAAGGTAATCCAGATAACTATGCTGAGTTCACCAAGCTGGAACCAGCTCAGGAACATCAAATGATGCAAGACTTCGTGGACCGCTTCGTGAATGAAAAATCACTGGCAGAAGATTTAGTGGATGCATTAGCAAAGCAAAAAGCTGATACTGCTTTTAAGTTTGTAATTGATGGCTCGAAGTATCAAAAAGAGTGGAAGGACTATCGTTTGGCTCGATACCAAGACTGGGTGAAGGAGTTGGTAGACAGTTTCAACTACTCTGAAGATTAGTATCATTCCTGCCCGATTCATAGTCTAGCCCTAACTTGATAATTCCAAAATTATTCCTGAATTATTTCTATTTTAGATATCCCCTGTTGTAGGGTATCGCATGAAAGAAATCAAAGGACTTAAGCTTAGGCATCAATTAAATCCTGGTGACTTGGGGCAGGTTGCTTCACTTCACGGTAGGATTTATGCTGATGAACATGATTTGGCTATAGGATTTGAAGCCTATGCCATGGAGTGTTTAATCGAGTTTTTTGGACAATATGACGAGAGAAAGGATAGGGTTTGGGTCTTGGAGGATAAGGATCGAATCGTAGGATTTTTGGTCCTAATGCATCGTCCTGATAACATGGCTCAGCTGCGATTTCTCATTTTAGAAAAGGACCTGAGAGGGCAGGGGATAAGTAGTATTTTGATGGAGGATTGGTTGAAATTCTATAATGAAAAAGGTTATCGAGGGGCTTATCTCTATACAACTCCCGGTCAGGATCCAGCTATTTCACTTTACGAAAAGCATGGTTTTATGCGTGAGAGTACCATTCACTCAAGATATTATGGGATTCCACTTTTGGAGACCCTCTTTAGGTTAAAATCTTAATTTTCCATTCATACCAACCAAAGAAACTTTTAGCATGACAAACGTTTTGAAATCTGTAAGTAAGTCCATAAAGCACTGGTACCTAGTCACCCTAATCGGGGTGATTTTTGTTTTACTGGGTATATGGGTTCTAAGAACACCCTTGGGTTCTTATTTAGTCCTAGCCATCTTGTTTAGTATCTCATTTCTCACAGCAGGATTATCAGAGATTGGCTTTGCCTTGAGTAATAGAAAGCAATTAGAGCATTGGGGTTGGTATTTAGCATCAGGAATTTTCAGCGCTATGATTGGTATTCTCCTTTTAGGAAATCCTGGTCTAAGTATGGTGACGCTACCTCTTTATGTTGGCTTCGGGGTATTGTTTAGAGCCATTGCAGGAATATCTTTTGCCTTGAGTTTGAAGAAATATGGAGTTGAATATCAAAGTTTACTTTGGTTAAGTATTGGTGGGGTGGTGTTGGCTTTCCTTTTGATTTATAACCCTGCATTCGTTGGGCTAACTCTTGTGAGTCTTACAGCCCTTGTTTTTATCCTTCTCGGCTTGACCGTAATTCTGTTTTCCTGGAGATTAAGAGGTGTTCATAAAAAACTTGAAACCTTTAAGGATGACGTGAAAGAAACTCTTTCAGATATAGATTAAGCTCAAGAATAGGCCTAAATTGACTTTCATGAAAAGATCAATTTTAGGCTTTGCTTTTTTGCTTCTATGTGTTCAGACCTTCGCCCAAAAGAATTGGGATTGGGGAGGTCCTATCGATCCCTTACAGTCAAAATTTGAAATTCTACATTACCTGCTGGACCTTGAAATCATTCCAGATCAGCAAGTCATTCAAGGAAGTAATACCGTAACCTTTTCTTCGGATGAAAAACTTGATCTAGTTCGATTAAACTTGATCTCTGAATACAAAGTGAGCAAGGTTTTAATGAATGGAAGTGAGGTTGAATTTGAGCATGCGGATGATCTTTTAGACATTAAACCCATTGACTGCACCTGCAATGAGATTGAAATTCATTATTCAGGTAAAACTCCGATCGCTTTGAACCCACCATGGGGAGGAGGATTTACATGGGAAAAGGATGAACTTGGCAATCACTGGATGGGACTTTCCAGTCAGGGAGAAGGAGCGAAAATTTTTATGCCAGCACTCGACCACCCTTCCAGCGAACCCAAGGAGGGTGTTGATCTTTATTTCACAGTTCCAGAGGGATACTTTGTTGGAGCTAATGGAAGGCTGCAATCATCGGAAGAAATCGGTAATAAGGTTCGGATTCACTGGAGCACCTCATACCCTATTAATAATTATAATATCAATTTCACCCTGGGAGTATTTCATTCGGAGAAGGGACAATTCCAATCTGTGTCAGGAGAAACGATTCCTTTGGAGGTAATCGTCTTGAAGCAAAATGAAGACAGGGCAAAAGAGCTACTTGAGGTTCTGAGGGAAAGTGCGGAGACTCATGAAAAGTATTTTGGAGCATATCCCTGGCCCGAGGATAAAATTGCTGTGGTGGAAACACCCTATTTGGGGATGGAACACCAGACCATAAATGGATATGGTAATAATTATCAATTCGTTCCAATGGGTAAGACTCAGTATGACTGGCTTTTACACCATGAGCTAGGACATGAATGGTTCGGCAATAAAGTCTCTGTCGGGGATTGGGCGGACATGTGGTTACATGAAGGAATTACGGCTTATGGTGATTGGTTATTTTATCAGGAGCATGGCGGAATGGAAAGTTACCTGGAAAAAGCCGCTGATGTCTGGAAAACCATACCTCATAGTATGCCCGTACAAAGCCCAGCTAATAGTACAGAAGAGGAGGCATATCATCCTGAAATTTATTCCAAAGGAGCCTATGTCATGCATTCACTACGCTGGCTCGTCGGAGATGAGGTGTTTTTCCCATTTCTCAAAGCTTTGGCAAATGATGAGCGCTGGACCTACCAAAATCAAATCACCACGGCTCAGTTCGAAAGCTTTTTTACCGAGTATACAGGAAAGGATTTTACCGATTTCTTTGATCTGTATTTAAGAACGACAAAGCTCCCTACGGTGAAAATGTCGCCAAAAGGAAAAGGTAAATACCAGTTATGGATGACTGGTTCAAAAATGGATATGCCTGTAGAAATCAAGACCTCAAATGGGATGGAAAATATTTCTTTGGGCAAATCAAAGGTCATGATCGAAAGTGAAACCGAACCAGAAATTGATCCGAATGGATGGCTGATGCTAAATAAAGCCATCGGGACTCGCTAATCATTTAAGGAAACAAAAATTGTTAGAGCGATTATCTAAATTTGCAGAATGAGTGAAGTGAAGAAGAGAGATATTCGTCAGCTAAGCCTTGAAGACCTGGAAGAGTTTTTCCTTTCACATGGTGACAAGAAATTTAGAGCCAAGCAGGTCTATGAGTGGCTTTGGAATAAGTCCCTGAAGAACTTTGATGAAATGACTAACATTTCTCTTTCGACAAGAGAAATGCTCAAAGAGAACTTTGAGATCAACCACATTGAGGTCGACTTGATGCAGCATAGTACGGACGGGACCATCAAAAATGCTGTGAAGCTCTACGATAATAAGATTGTTGAGTCTGTTCTAATACCCACTTCTAAGAGAATTACTGCCTGTGTTTCGAGCCAGGTGGGCTGCAGTCTGGATTGTAATTTTTGCGCTACTGCAAGATTAAAAAGGATGAGAAATCTCAACCCGGATGAGATCTATGATCAGGTAGTAGCTATCAAGAATGAGGCAGAGACTTATTTCAATCGCCCATTGACCAATATTGTCTTTATGGGTATGGGTGAGCCACTCTTGAATTACTCCAATGTACTTTCAGCAATTGAGAAAATAACCTCTCCAGAAGGGCTTGGGATGGCTCCAAGGAGA
>CAZLUY010000677.1:0-2196 GCA_964562785.1 uncultured Limnohabitans sp.
TGGAAAGCCTTTTCCGCTGACATTAAATCTGAATTGACAGAGGCAGCCGAGTTGATTAAGCAAACTTCTCAGCATAGTAACAGAAAGGTAGTTCTTGAGCAGATGGCTAATGATCTAGCCAAAACCTTGAACCCTATCCGAAAGGATGTAATTAGTACAGTTCGAAAAGCGCTTCTCAATCTAAGATGGGATAAAGAAGAAGTGAAGCAGGAGCTAAGATCCTGGCTGGAAAAGCAGGACGAGCTAAATCACGATAGATATAACGATTTCCTATACAGTGAAACTGAATGGAGAGTTTCAAACATTGAGTCTGTTCCGGTGGAATATGATGAAAAGGCTCCATTGGTTGACGGAAGGGAAGTTCTTCAGGCATTTTTTGATCACACACTTGCTAACAATCCAGCTTTCTTCGCATTCGGAGAGG
Organism: uncultured Limnohabitans sp.; assembly: GCA_964562785.1. Taxonomy (GTDB): domain Bacteria; phylum Bacteroidota; class Bacteroidia; order Cytophagales; family Cyclobacteriaceae; genus Algoriphagus. The sequence continues at coordinate 425 of CAZLUY010000677.1, forward strand.
ATGTTGGAAAGATTGGTGATGTGAATCAAGCATTTGCCGGACTACAAGAAAAGTATGGAGAGCATAGAGTAGGGGACACAGGAATTCGTGAGTGTACCATTATTGGTCAGGGAATTGGTGCCGCATTAAGAGGCTTGAGACCAGTGGCTGAAATCCAGTATTTGGATTATTTGCTTTATGGGTTGCAGATGCTCTCTGATGATTTGGCAACTTTGACTTATAGGACTAAAGGAGGCCAGAAAGCTCCAATGATTGTGCGAACCAGAGGACATAGACTTGAGGGCGTATGGCATGCAGGGTCGCCAATGGGAATGATTCTTTCTTCTCTAAGAGGAATGATCATTTGTGTTCCAAGAAATATGACTCAGGCAGCTGGAATGTATAATACCTTGCTTCAGTCAGATGAGCCAGCAATGGTTATTGAGTGTCTTAATGGCTACAGATTAAAAGAGAAGCTACCTTCAAATCTTGGCGAGTTTTCAGTGCCTATTGGACACGCAGAGGTTATCAAGGAAGGTTCTGATGTAACCGTGGTGACTTATGGTTCCATGTGTAGAATAGTTACTGCAGCTGCTGAAAGTTTAGAAGAAATGGGGATAAGCGTTGAAGTAATAGATGCGCAAACCCTTCTTCCTTTTGATCAAACTGGAGTTATTGGAAAGTCTGTTCAGAAGACAAATAGAGTGATCTTTGCTGACGAGGATGTTCCTGGAGGTGCTTCAGCCTTTATGATGCAGCAAGCCATCGAAAAGCAGGATCTTTATAAGCATTTAGATTCGGCACCTCAGACTTTAGCGGCTAAGGCACATAGACCGGCCTATTCATCTGATGGAGACTATTTCTCTAAGCCTAGCGAAGATGATGTAATTGAAATGGTTTATAAGATGATGCACGAGTCTGATCCAAAGTCTTTCCCACAGATTTAAGACTTGGTAGATATAAAAAAAGCCATGCTGAGTAATCAGCATGGCTTTTTTGTGTTAATGTCTTGTTATAAATCTGGCCGGGTAATTTGTCTCAGGGTCACCTCAGGTGATGAAATCAAATTACTCATGTTCAATTGACGGTCTTGAATAGAGACATCAATCCGGATGGTGTCAGTTCTAAAAATGGATTCCCAACCCGAGGAAAGCATACCGTACTTGATGTTGCCTTCCACAGCCTGACCTTCTTCAGTGGTTAACACTCTAGGGAAACGACCATTGAAAGTGGTGTAGAAAGGCGGGTCCTGCCATCTGAATTCTGTGAATGTTCCATTCCTTTTGATAAAGAACTGGACAAAGATGTTGTACTGATTCGGGTTTTGCTCCACCCAAACTGTGTCCTTCACAACCTGGTTATTAATGATCGGATCAATTACCCAGTCAATAGGGTTATAATCTGGAGCTTCGGGTGGCCTGTTTGAATAAGTGATCAAATTTCCTGCTGCATCCCTGATGTAAGTTACTGCATTAAATGGAGGGTTGATATCTGTCGCGGATAGTCCTAAGTCACCTTCAGCATCTCTGAAGTCTAGTCCAAAAATCAAGGAGTCTGGACCGTTGGTCGGTACGTATTCCAGTGATTCGAACTCGATATCTGGAACTGATGGGAAATTATCAGGTGGATTTACACAACTGAAGGCAAGGGCAGCCAAAAAGATAATTCCTGAAATATTTTTCAATCGCATGGGGTGAACTAATTTTACGATAAACGTCTTTTTTGGTGACTTGCCTGAGCGCAAATTATAAAACGATGCAAGATTTTAAAAGTTTATCGCAAAGCCTAACAAA
>CAZLUY010000678.1:0-2361 GCA_964562785.1 uncultured Limnohabitans sp.
AAAGCTTCTGAGCTAGAGTTAATCTCTGAGAACACCAGAACAAGGATTACGGGTAGAGTAGCAATAATTGCTGAACCTAGAAAAAAGAGAATCAGGGGTCTCACGCCTACTATGGCCAACTGTCTAATTGGCAATGCACTCATTACGGCGAGCAGTGTAATGGGGATTATCCAATTTCTGGAAGCTGAATGTAGCCAAACCCCGGAGAGATCTAAATCAAATAGGTGAGTGAAGCCTGCGGGAATTACATAAGCGAAGAGTATAGCAGGGAACCAGTCAAGTAGCCCTTTTACAATTGAGTTGTTCACAGTACTTATGCTTAGAACAAACAAAACTGTGATTGCTACAATCCCTGATGCAAGAAGGTTATCCTGAAGCATTAATCGAATGGCTGAGTCAAAATTGAAAGACAAGTTTGAATCCCTTCAAGGTAATTCCCTATCCTCAAGTTTTCATTAGGTGCATGAATACTATTATCAGGATTTGGTACCCTAACAGAAACTGCAGGAATCCCCAGAACATTGATAAAAGGAGCCATAGGTTGGGAACCTCCGGTTTGTCGCATTTTCACAAAGGTTTCACCAAAGGCCCGTTGCATTCCTCCTGTAAGCCAAGAAGCAAACCCTGAATTTAAAGGTGCTCTAAATGGCTGAGAACCGATTCTGTATGAATAGGATGCAAGCTTTTCATGATTGATCCTCTCCTCTTCAGTAGGTCCCCTATCAATTAAATGGTATCCCTGGTCTTCAATAAAGCCTAAGACTAAATCAATCTGTCTTTGACCAGGAGTTTCCTTGACCGTGCGCATATCAATCTCAATGGTGACCTCATTTGGGATTATCGTACGAACTTCATTACCTACCCATGCAGCATTTATGCCTCGGACATTTAAAGAGGGATATTGGATAGCCTCCTGATAAGTTGAACCCACTTCGTCCATTCCTTTAAATTCTAGCTCTTTCTGGATCGCTTCGTTGGATTCTGGAACTGCAGCCATCACAGCCAGATCTTCCTCAGAAAATTCTACGCCATCATAAAACCCAGGAATTAAAACCCTCCCATTTTCATCTTTTATTTTGGCTAGCAACTGGGATGCTTTAAAAACTGGATTCGGAGCGAAATTTCCGTATTGACCGCTGTGAAGGTTTCTCTTTGCTCCATAGATCTTAAGACTGATGGTGGCTATTCCTCTTGCGCCGAAAGCTAAGGTTGGAAGGTTGGAGATATGGCGAGTCCCATCCATAATCAGTATCCCATCAGCCCTGAATAACTCTTTATTCTTCTCCACTATTGTGGCCAATTGGGGAGAACTTATCTCTTCCTGAAAATCGAAGATCAATTTTAAGTTGACCGTTGGATCCAGATTTTCTTGTCTAAGAATGTCAAGAGCCGAAAAGAATGTCATTCCTGGCCCTTTGCTATCTGAGGATGAACGAGCAAATACTCTCCAATCAGGATCTATTTTACCATTTAGAGAATCCCAATCGATTGATTCCCATTTACCATCTTTATCCTCTTTCAAAACCGGAATCCATGGACTTTCCTGAAACCATTGAGAACTATCCACTGGCTGTCCATCAACTTGAAAATAGACTAGAATGGTCTTCTTGGCAGGGTCATCACCGTAACTCGCAAATACGTGTTTAACCCCGTTTTCAATCAATACCTGTCCTTGAATATTACGTCTTTTGAGAGCCCCTAGCACCCAATCTACATTAGCATCTATATCCTCAGGAACAGTCGGAAGGTTAGGAATTTTCAAATATTCCTGATACTCATTTAGCGAAGGAATAAGTTGTTTTTGAGAGAGTTTCAGGATTTTTTCCTGGCTCACCTGACCAAAGGCCTGGGATAATAGGGTGAGGGCGACACAAAAGAATGTGGTTACTCTTTTTTTCATAGGCTTGAATAAGGAGTTTGATATTACACAATTATTCAAATGAATTGGGCTAGGATACTCATTAATTGGAGAATTGGAGAGCGCATGAATAACGATTGAAATATTGATTTTCACCTTTCACCACTTTGTATCACCTGTTGGGAAAATCTGAAAACATTTTCACTTATTTTATGTACATTTCTTTAATCCAAAAGACTATAGACAATGGCAGTTTTCAATATTAATGTTAATGGAAAAAATACAGAGGTGGATGTAGATCCAGATACCCCTATATTATGGGTATTGAGGGATCATTTAAATCTTCTCGGAACTAAATTTGGATGTGGAATCGCCCAATGCGGAGCCTGTACAGTACATGCAGATGGCAATGCAATTCGATCTTGCTCTACACCTGTATCTGCTGTAGCAGATATGAAGATCGTTTCCATTGAGGGACTCTCTGAAAAAGGAGATCATCCTGT
>CAZLUY010000679.1:0-4729 GCA_964562785.1 uncultured Limnohabitans sp.
AGCTTTAGTAGATAATCCGAGTATAAATCTTTCCATCAAAACGAAAATCAATTCAGTCTCCAAAGAAGGCCCTGGTTTTCTTTTGAATGGCATAAGAGAGGGTGAAATTTTTTCTGAAAATTATCCTGAAGTTGTTAACTGTGCTTGGAATGGCTTGTTGGAAATCGATAAAACGATGGGTATTGAACCTGAGCATAATTGGTCATTCAGATACAAATTTGGCAATAAGATCATAGCACAATTTCCAGAATCAGCGACACCCTCATTGACTATGGTTCAAGGACCCTACGGAGATGCAGTGAATTTCAAGGATCGGGGCCTTTTTATTTCCTGGTATCCTATAGGAAGGACTGGCTGGTCAGAGGAGTATCGTCCACCAGAATGGGATAGCATTTATTCCCCGGATGAGAGAATTGATGTCTTTGAGCGTAGCTTTAAAGAGCTAGCAAAACGTATTCCTGCCCTCCAATCCCTTCAGTATAATTTGGATGACGTACAACCTGTTGGGGGAGTTATTTATGCATATGGCAACCAAGATGTTGATACTGAAAGCAGTCACCTTCACACCAGATTCGAGGCTGGAGTGAGATCCTTCGGGAAATATCATACCGTCAATACAGGAAAATATACCTTGATACCACATCTGGCTTTACAGCTAGCTGAAAAAATAGATGAATAGATCACCTCAAGATATGCCTGAGCTATCCATCATAATTGCTACGTATAACTCTCCGCATCTCCTGAAATATGCTATTCAAAGTATTTTGGATAATGATTATTCAGACTGGGAGTTATTGGTGATTGGCGACTGCTGTACAGATGATACACAGGAGCTAGTTCATAGTTTCAATGACAATCGAATAGTCTTCAAGAACCTTCCAGAAAATAGCGGACAGCAGGCAAAACCAACTAATGTGGCATTTCAAATGGCTAGTGGTGAATATATTACCTTTTTGAATCAAGACGATTTTTTTCTTCCACATCATTTAAGGTCCGGCATGGAGGAAATAAAAAAAACAAAATCAGAATTCTTGGTAACTCCAGGGCTCAAAATCATACCTCCCAAAGATGAGAATTTTGACAGGAATAGCTTCAAAGCAGAACTGGTAAGCGTTCATGCAAACCAGACCTATATTCCTCACATTTTCACTGTTGCCTCGACTTGGTTAATCCAAAAAAGCGTAGTAGACAAAATTGGACCATGGAAGCTTGAAAAAAGCACCTACGTCTCACCATCCCAGGAATTCATTTTTCGAGCATGGTCTAAGGGAATTAAATTCTGCATGTCAAAAAAAATAAGTGTAATCGTAATTTTTAGCGGCGACAGAAAGAATTCTTATCAAAAGAAGCAAAGCCCTGAACACGAATTTCTTTACGAAAACCTGAAGGATCCAGAATTTCAGAGAATGCTATTGGAATCAGCGGCTATCAATTCCGAAAATCGTCGAAACGAAGACATTTTCTCTAGAGCAAAGGGCCTTTTAAGCAGAACCATGGCTTTTCCTATAGACTGGACCCTTTCGAAACTTAAAATACATCCCCTAGCGATCCGTCACTTTCTTCGGTATGGAAAAAAAGGAGGCTATGTCGATGCGATAAAAAAAAGATCAGGACTTTAATTGAGGAGGATTAATCCAAGCCATCAAAACCCAAAAATTGCCATTTGATTTGATATTGAAATTCATTCTATCCCTAACTTTAGGTGAAGGAAAAAATGGCAAGCAGGCTACCCAAAAGAATTCAGACCCCTAAAGAAGAAAGACTCAATGCGTTAAGTCATGGGGTAGGGCTTTTGATGGCTTTGATCTTCACTCCTTTTCTTCTTTCACTTGCTTTTGGTATAGGCGACTTTGATCTGAATTTAGCCTCCATTTCATTCTGCCTGGGGATGATTCTGGTCTATACCAGCTCTACCTTTTATCATCTCGCCAAAGAACGAAGGCTCAAACAAAAACTTCAAAAGGCAGATCATATTTCAATTTATTTCCTGATTGCCGGATCCTATTCGCCTCTGGTTTTAGGGATTTTAGAACGGGATAAAGCGCTTCTGTTTTTAGGAATACTTTGGTTCTTGGTTATTCTGGGTACTCTTTTCAAACTCTTCTTTATAGGAAGGTTTCGCTTTGTATCGGTAGCGCTTTACCTCGGCATGGGCTGGATGTCAGTGATCATCTTCAGATCGATGTGGGATAAATTTCCGGGAGATATCATTTTTTGGATTGCCCTTGGAGGTATATTCTATACAGTTGGGGTTTTCTTTTATGTCCAAAGCAAAAAGCTATACTACCATGCTATTTGGCATCTTTTTGTTCTCGGAGGAACGGCTTCACATTTTGCAGCCATTTGGCTAGCTCTTGAAAACCCGGCTTTATTCAGCTAAGCGACTCATTCTACCGCTTCAAGAATTAATCGATACAACTCCTCAAGCTCTGGCTCCAGCTTTTCGTGAATTTCCCCACCTGTAACTGTTCCAAGATTCATCGCTAAGAAAACGTAAGCATCCATTTCAGGGAAATAATGGAGGGTTGCACCTGCACCTATTCCTCCACCATTATGTCCCCAAGCCTCTTCACCTGCAAATTCCGTATAATCCAACCCAAGGCCATAGGCAGAATAGCCATCCTCATAAGTTCCCCAATCCGTCATCTTTTCCAGGCTTTCTTGGTCAAATAATTTGAGCTCAATAATACCTTCGAGATACAAGAGTGCATCCTCTGGAGTAACCACTATACCATCATCACCAACCATCATTCTTACATTATTCATCTGTAGGAAAGTGGCATCTTCCAAAATTCCATTTCCATGTCGATCCCAGTAGGATCTTGGGAGATTAGCTGGGGTGAGATAATCTGAGGATTCCCTATAGTATGAATGTTCAAGGCCCAAAGGCTTGAAAATATTCTCCCGAATATAGGCTGCGTGATCCCCTACCAGCTCATCCAGAATCAAGGCCAGAACCACATAGTTTGTATTTCGATAACTGTAATCACTTCCAGGCTCAAAGTCTGGCAGCCTTCCTCGTACATAACTGACATAATCTTTTGGTTCAAAAACATGTCTTGGTGTCTGAAGAAGCTTCGTGATATAGGTGGGCTGAGAATTATACTCGGGAATTCCAGAGGTATGATTCAGCATCATTCTTACCGTCATCTTCTCAGAACCCATAATCCAGGTCTGGAGCTCTTCAGTCAAGTATTCATTAATGCTAGCATCTAAATCTATCTTTCCTTGTGCTTCCAGTTGCAGTACCGAAACTCCTATATATGTCTTTGAAATACTCTGTAAGTACTGGCTATGATCAATGGTCATCGCTTCCTTATTCGGAATATCTGCAAGACCCGTAGCGTGGTAATAGGTCTTTCCATCCTTTCTAATCCCAAGCACCATACCCGGAACTCCCTCAGAACACATCATTGCCATTTGGGCTTCTACTTTACTATAATCTCCGGCCAGATTTTGGGCGAAGATGGCTTGAAACCCGAATAAACTCGCAAGGAATATCAATGTGATTAGCTTCTTCATCATTTGGTGGATTTAAAGTGTGTTCGACTTCCTAGCTGAATAACCGTCTCCGGACTCCAGGGAATATCAGGGTTAAAACCTTTGACGAGAAGAAACTGATAATTGATAAAGGGAGAGGTATAGAATTCCTGATTGAAAGAATGATACCCCAAGCCAATTCCGACAGGTATAACCAACATTCCCTTGCCTTTCTTACCACGACTGACCCATCCATCTGGAGAAGGACTATATGATTCAGTAGGTCTATACCCGATTTTATATCCGACCCCAGCTTTGATCTCTCCAAACATGGGATTTCCGATATAAGGTCTCCAAGCAGTTTGAGTAATAAAGTAAAGCCCATTACCCATGTTCTTATTGCCTGACCACCAGATGGCAAATTCTTGAACCCAATTATGCCCTCCACTGTGGCTGACCTCTGTACCGATTCCGATTCCAAAGTTGTCCAGCAAAAAGCTAGGCTTCTTAAAGGCCATGGCAAAATTCTGGAATTGAACAGTTATGGTCAGAGGGTAATTTCGATAATCCTTTACTGCTTCCTGCGCCTGAAGTCCCTGCGCATTCAGGCCAAATAGGATCAAGAAAAAGAATACAATTGATCTTTGCTTTTTCATTCGTTGGTAAATTTTCATCACAAGATTAAAAAGAGAAAGCGTCTCATAAAGCTAAAAAAGAGCTGATTTTCTCTGAAGCGACTTATTTTTCACCTTGAACTGTCAGGGTTTTGGTAGAAACCATCGCTTAAATGCTGGCGCTTTAGCACGACTGATTCCTAATTCCAGATCTGAATTCCCATCACTTAGCTGAACTTTTAGCTTTCCATGATCAAGGCTGGTAAAACCTGAAATAGAAGATCTGTTGAGAATCGTTTTCCGGTTTATTCTAAAGAACACATTCTCTGGTAGCTTTTCCTCCCAATGATCAAGACTCTCATCCAAAACAAACTTCTCAGAATAAATTGTCCTTAGGTGAGTCAAACCTGACTCTACATTAATGGACCGAATTTCCTTAGTGGAGATTACTTTCCTGTTTCTACCACTCCGTACAAGAATCCCTTCCTGCTCTGATGCTTCCGTCTCTTTTTCAGAGACCTGATTAGAAATCACCCCTTGTACCGTAGGGCCGGCGACTCCACCAAGAGCATAGGGTATTAGAAAGGCATACAACATCCAAGGTTCGGTAGCCATTGCAAATAAAAACATGCCGA
>CAZLUY010000680.1:0-2720 GCA_964562785.1 uncultured Limnohabitans sp.
AGGAGCATCTCTCACCATCCAGAGATAATTATCCCCAGAGACAAAATTGATGGATTTAGCCTTCTCTGGCATTTTCAACTCTCCTAGAAATTCCAGGCTATTCTTGTCAAATACGAGTACTCCTCTGTCCACCTTTTTTTCTAGGGCGTAATATTGTTGTTCTGCCTCTTCTTGATTCCCAGAGTTATAAAAACTTTCTAATTGCTCTAGCTGATCTTGTGACATTCCTGAATAGTAGGCCACTAAAACCTTATCTCCAACAATATGAATATTTCGGATGGAGGCTGTTACTGAGGTGATGGATACACTTCCTTTTGAAAATGAAGCCAACTCTTTTCCTTCTATTTCTCCGAAATCTTCAATGTTTAAATAGATAGCGCTATCCAAGCTTGCTGAGTTCTCTGTAATGTGATATTTATAAAGAATAGGCTCGCCTCCCATGGCCGAAAAAAGTGTGCTGCCATCAGCCGCGAATGCAGGCATATAATCACTCTGAATATAGCCCATCCCATTTAGGAACATGCTGCCCTCTTCGAAAGGAACCACATCATTCATAGATTCTGATTCAGGATCCACAATTTCGATTGCTTTATACTTCTCGTAATAAGCCATTTCACCAGGGTAGGTGTCCCGACCTCTATTTGATTTAGTTAAAACGTAATTCTTGCCATTAATCGTGGTCTTTTCAACAGATTTACCAATCTGCGCCATGAAAGCTATGGCACCTGGTGCCTCAGGATGTTTTACCTTTTTAACCATATTTCCTTCCAGATCATAAATAATTACCCCCTGTTGGCCTTGAACAGAAATCTGGCTTTCATTAAAAAAGCCTGGAAGGGTCATTAAAAAGCCATAGGAATCCGGAGTGTCTCCCGTCTTAGAGAACTTTGATTCTATCTCTCCATCCAAATTGGTAATCAGTAAATCCTGGCCGGTATACTCATAGAAGATGGCCTTATTGGCTGCTTCATTTACATCAGCCAAAACAGGCTGACCTAAATAATCCAGATCAAGTGAATCTAAGATTTCCCATTGCAGGTTAATATCGGCTGAAGAAGTTTCTTGATTTTCTGTGACTGTTTCCCCGCAGGAAAAAAGACACAATACGGTAGTGATCAGGCTAAAAAGCTTGAGGTAATTTTTCATAAGTAGTGGTTTAGTTTATTAGTTAATCTTGAATAAAAAGAAAAACCCTGAATTTTTCAATTCAGGGCTCTAGTTATTGATGATTAAATCAGGTTGCCATCGTCATCCCATTCGGCGACCCTTCCTCTATCTTCTAGCTTGAGATAGACATCCTTATATTTCTCGGGTAGCTTCATGTTGTGCTTTTTCATGACTTGATCAGGAACTCCATCCCATGCGTTTGGAGTGTTTCCTTGATAGCCCATGTACTTCCAGCCCGCTTCTGTTGAGAAAAAGGCTGTGGCCGCAAAATTCCGCACAAGATTAAACCATCTTACACCTCCTTCATACTCTGGAGTAGCTTTATCCGGCCATGCCACGAGATCAATGATTTCCATAATCTGGCTATCATTTAGCTCTAGGAATTTTTTACCAAATAGCTCATCAGCTTCAAAGTCCAACCACATTAAACCACCTCTCATTGGGGTTTGATTATTGGGCTGATCGATCATCATGAAATCAATAAAGTCTATTGCACCGACTTCTGAAGCAGAGGGTGACTCATCATCCGCAGGCATCACGATGTCTACCAGGATTTTCAACTTTTGCTTTTCTTCATCCGTGAAGAACTTTTCAGCCAAAAGTTTCTCATCTCTAAGCTTCTCTTCCTCGGTTCTTCCTCCAATGGTCCCAGGCTTAAATTCCGGAACAGGTGGGATTTTCTGGGCGTCAGGAGTACAATTGGTCATCATCAATCCTGCACCTAGAGATCCTGTGAATAACAGTTTTAAATTTTCTCTCCTATTCATGGCTTATAGATTTTTCTTTTTCATCTCAGAAACAATGTAATCGGAAGTTCTCCAACTCAAGGCCAGAATGGTCCAGGTTGGATTTTTGTCTGCTTGAGAAACAAAGGTTCCAGCATCTACGACAAACACATTTTTACAATCGTGTACCTGTGAGTTAGAATTACAAACAGAGCTTTTTGGGTCATTGCCCATTCTGGATGTTCCTACCTCGTGAATAATTCTTCCAGGTGCAGCTAATCCATACTTGGACTCAGGGCCTGGTTTCGTACCCAAAAGCGTTGCACCGGCATTAGTCAGGATCTCTTCAAAAGTGTCCTGCATATGTTTCGCTTGCTTGACCTCTTGATCTGACCACTCGTAGTTAAATCTCAAGACAGGGATGCCATATTTATCAACCGTGTTTGGATCAATCTCACAGTAGTTGCTGTATCGAGGAACACTTTCTCCTCGACCAGACATCCCTAGGGTAGAACCATAAAGAGTCCGTATATCCTTTTTCAGTCCTTCTCCATATCCACCGTTTTGTCTTGGTTTTCCAAACTCATCCAATACGAACTTTCGCATAGAATTCATTCCCATTCCAGTTCCGTAGGAAGGTTGTCCCATTCCTCCCCAGTATTCGATGTGGTAGCCTCTGGCAAAATCAAGTTTCTTGTTATCAAGCCACCAAGGGGTATACATGTGCATACCACCCACACCATCTTCATTGTATCTTTCACGATCCATCAAGTCAGGAATAATACCCATTCGATCGGCGCCGGTTGAGTCGTGTAGGTATCGCCCTAA
>CAZLUY010000681.1:0-2472 GCA_964562785.1 uncultured Limnohabitans sp.
CGAAGTTCTGGAATTTAAAACTTCACCACTGGACTATTTACATATGTCCACCAGTGAAAAAGTCTATTTCAACCTCCCTCCTGCAGAGCTTGTAGAGCATTCTCTGCAGCGAGGTGAAGGTCGACTAACTTCCACCGGAGCACTCATGGCTGATACCGGGAAATTTACAGGTCGCACTCCTAAAGACCGTTTCATTGTTTTGGATGAAAAAACCAAGGATTCGGTTTGGTGGGGAGATATTAATATTCCTTTTGATTCGGAAAAATTTCAGCTTTTGCTGGACAAAATGAAGTATCATTTGAGTCATCAGGAATTGTATGTAAGAGATGCCTATGCTGGTGCAGACCCAAATCACAGATTGAATTTGCGAGTGGTCAATACACAAGCCTGGCATAATCTGTTCTGCCATAACATGTTCCTCAGACCAGAGCCTGAGGAATTAAAAAGTTTTGAACCAGACTTCACCATTCTTTGTGCTCCGGAATTCAGAGCAAATCCTGAGATTGATGGAACACGAAATGAGAATTTCGCCATACTTGATATGAGTCGGCGAATGATCATTATTGGAGGAACTGGCTATGCAGGTGAAATGAAAAAAGGAATTTTCTCTGTATTGAACTTTATCCTTCCGCATGATAAGAACATTCTATCCATGCATTGTTCAGCCAATGTTGGTGATGAAGGAGATACCGCTATTTTCTTTGGCCTTTCCGGAACAGGAAAAACAACACTTTCAGCTGATCCTAACAGAAATCTAATTGGTGATGATGAGCATGGCTGGACCAAAGAAACTGTATTTAACTTTGAAGGTGGGTGCTATGCCAAGGCTATTGACCTGACTAGAGAAAAGGAGCCAGAAATCTGGGATGCTATCAAATTCGGTGCGATTGTAGAGAATACTAGATTCAAGCCTGGCACTCGAGAGGTAGATTATGCAAATAGTACAGTTACAGAAAATACGCGTACGGCCTACCCTATCCATCACATTGATAATGCTATCCTACCATCTATTGCTGGGATACCGAAGAATATCTTCTTTTTGACTGCGGATGCTTTTGGTGTAATCCCACCAATTTCAAAGCTTAATAAAAGTCAGGCTATGTATCATTTTATTTCTGGCTACACAGCTAAGGTTGCTGGTACAGAAATGGGAGTAACAGAGCCTAAATTAACTTTCTCCGCTTGTTTCGGGGCTGCATTCCTTCCGCTTCACCCTACTGCATATGCCAAATTGTTTGGTGAAAAGATAGAGGAGCAAGATGTGAATGTATGGTTAATCAATACCGGATGGACTGGTGGGGTGTATGGTGTTGGTTCAAGAATGAAGCTTAGCTACACTAGAGCGATGATTTCTGCAGCTTTAGAAAACAAATTAGAGAATGTAGACTTCGTTAGTCATCCCATATTTAATGTAGCGGTTCCACAAGCATGCCCTGAAGTTCCTTCTGAGGTATTGAACCCAAGAAGCACATGGGATGATCCGGAAGCATACGATCGTCAGGCGCGAGAACTTGCTGAAGCCTTTGTTGAGAATTTCAAAGAATATGAAAGCGAAGCTTCAGAGGACATACTCCACGGTGCGCCAAACGTTTAATTAGAATAAAAAGGAGCGACAATTCGCTCCTTTTTTCTTTTGAATGTAAGGATTACTGAATAGTCCGATTAATTTTGCCCCATCATAAATTTTTAAAGATTATTTAATGCCATATGAAGACAGCTGAGATTGTAACCGAGAAAGGAACCATGAAGGTGGAGTTTTATGAGAATGACGCTCCTAACACCGTTAAGAACTTTACTGACCTGGCTGAAAAAGGATTTTATGATGGACTTACCTTCCACAGGGTAATTCCAAATTTTGTTATCCAGGGTGGCTGTCCTAATGGAACTGGCACTGGAGGCCCAGGATACACAATTGATTGTGAACTGGATGGTGACAATCAATATCACGATCGTGGAGTTTTATCCATGGCACACGCAGGAAGAAACACAGGTGGATCACAATTCTTCATCTGCCATAGCCGTGACAACACATCTCACTTAGACAGAAATCACACTTGTTTTGGAAAGGTGGTTGATGGTCTCGACGTAATAGATGATATAAGAGCCGGTGATAAAATAGAAAAGATCACTGTAAGCGAATCATAAAAAAAGCTCCTCAATTGAGGAGCTTTTTTTATCTTTTTCAACTACTAATAAACCTGTGAGAATGCCTAATCAGCTTGGTTTATCCACTTGAAAGGCTAAGTTTTGATCGAGTGGGTTATATTTTTTTTCATTCCTTGTGCAACTAATTATAACGTCCTGACATCTGGGTTGGTGTAAGTAATTTTAAAAAACTAACCAACCTTATGAAAAAGTTAACATTTACTCTACTACTTGGACTAGCTAGTCTAAGCTTCATTCAAGCTCAATCTCTAACCAATTCTTCTTGGGACGAGTCCAAAAGGAAACAACATTTGGAAAATGTTCAGG
>CAZLUY010000682.1:0-1940 GCA_964562785.1 uncultured Limnohabitans sp.
GATCGGGATCGGGATTGGCATCTACCTAAGCGGTACCCATAAGGACTTCAACCTGGAAAGCTTGAGATCTCGATTAGGAGGAGAAGAGTCCGAAGATGCCGAGGATGATCAGGACAATTTAATGTCCTCTTTAAAGACCGAAATTGGCGACAGCATAGACAACCTGGTCTCTGACCTGAGTCACCAGGCTGATGATGTCATTGTTGCACTCGAGAAAAAACTGGCTGAGCTCAAGAAAAAAAATGCTCAATTTCAAAAATAGCCCATGGCATTCGAAGAAGTAAGAGAAACGGCAGAGGACATTCAACAGCAGACCCAGGAATACCTGGAGCAATCGGAAGCTTATATCAAACTCAAGATCTTCCAGGTGTTGATGAAGATAGTGATCGGCTCTGTGCAAACCTTGGTCCTGGGATTGCTCTGCAGTATCATCTTCCTGCTGATCTCTATCGGACTAGCTGTATATTTGGGAGATATTATGGAGAACAGCCTGGCGGGTTATTTGATCGTAGCCGCAGCTTATTTGATCATCGGAATCATACTGTACCTATTGAGAAACAGTCTGAACAAAAAGCTTATCAGTCGTTTTTCGACTATCTTTTTTGAACAGGAATGAAGAAGCGATTTGAATCTTTCGAGGAAATCGAAAAAGAATTGGCACTGATCCGGCTAAAGCGTGAAATAGCCGGACAATCTTTGCGTTATTCTATTCATAAAAGCAGGGAAAAACTCAGTATGCCTCATTTGGTTTCCGAGTCGTCCAACTGGATCAAGAACCTCCTGCTCAGCATGATCACCAAAAAGACCCTGAAAAGTATTTTAAAAATTGTAAAGAATAAATCTAAAACCAACTAAACAAACTGAACTATGAAGCGACTTATTTTATTGTTTTCCCTATTTGCTAGCCTAAGCCTTACTGCCCAGGAAATTGGAGTCCGTTTTGGAGAGGTTGCAAGAAATAATGTAGCTGTTGATGCGGTGTTCTACACCAATGCGTCCAGGATCCACTCAAATATCTCTTTTGGAAATAATGGAGTCGGTGTTGACGCCCTCTGGGATTTCATTTACGATGACATTGGTGGAGAAGCCTTTAATTGGTACGCCGGTGTAGGGCCTTCAGGAAACTTTGGCGACGGTGATTTTTACCTGGGGGTAAGCGGCGAAATCGGGATCGAATATCTCTTCAACGGAGTTCCTATTACCCTGGGGCTTGATTACCGCCCAACCTTTTGGATAGTTGAAGACACCGACTTTGAATGGGGTGGATTTGGTTTCAATGCCAGATGGCGATTTGGCAGCTAAATTCAATCCAAAAAAATTAATGAGGCGGACATTTGATGTCCGCTTTTTTTTTGATCACCAACCTAACTTTGACGGTAGATAGTTATCAATAAACCCTATAAAGTAAGAGTTATGATCAAGCAAAAAAGAACAGCTAAGGCAAGGAAAATCATCAGCTGGTTGATCAATCGCAATAAGGAAACCAAGGAGTATGAAAAGTTCACCTTTATGGAGCGTCACGACCCCTTAGAAGATCTCAATCTTTGTTATAATTGCTAGAAACTTTCACGGGCCATTCCTGCTTAACGATGCGAGTACTGCATGAACATCCCTTCTACAAGTATCCACTCAAAATTTCAACATCCGAGTAAGGAAACCTGTATGACCGAAAATATTGGCATCAAAGAAAGATTTACTTTTGTTTTTATCCATGGTAAGATCAGTCCTTTCTTTTTGGTTGTTATGCCCATTGTTAATCCTGTCCTCGGCTTGCAGCAGTCGGCCTGACACAAGTGATTATCATGGAAGTTGGAAAGGAGAACCAAAGGAGATAACCGTAAGATGGGAACCCCGTACATGGCGGTATCTGTATTATACCGGCCAAGTTGAGATCGATCTGAGTATTCGCGATAACCGTATCAGCGGCTGGATAGGAGATA
>CAZLUY010000683.1:0-15586 GCA_964562785.1 uncultured Limnohabitans sp.
ATTATGTCAATTTAGCCACAGCAAGAGCGATCAAGCGAATGAAAGAGATTGGCATTCGTAAAGTTAATGGAGCTCAAAGAGGTCAATTGATTGCCCAGTTCCTCATGGAATCCATCCTGATTAATGGAATATCCATCCTTATTGGTCTTTTGCTGGCTGTATTAATTATACCTGTTATAGAAACTAGCATTGGGCTCACCATACCTTTTGACTTCCTTGAGGATGTTCAGCTTCAGCTGATCCTTCTTGGTATTTGGCTTTTGTCTTCTCTGGCTTCTGGAGTATTCCCTGCATTTTATCTATCTGGCCTTAAGCCAGAAATGATACTGAAGGAGTCGACCATGGGGAGAAGTAAATCAGGACTTCGAAAAGGATTGGTGATTTTCCAGTTTGTTTTGTCTACCATTCTGGTCTTCTGCGGCTCTGTTGCTTATTTCCAGCATGATTACCTGAGTAATGCCTCCATGGGTTTTGATCCTAAAGGTTTGATCTCTGTTAAGATGGGTCAGTTAGCGGCAGCCAACCATGAGACACTTATTCAGGAAATCGAGATGGTTCCTGGAGTTGAGCGCGTGATGTATTCCAGCGATAGGCCTGGTATAGACTCGGGATGGAATCCGAATATTGAGTATCCCGGAAAACCGGAAGGAGAGGACGTGAATATGAATGTCCAATATGTAGACTGGGGATTTTTTGAAACTATGGATATTCCAGTTGTAGCTGGACGTGAATTCGTTGAGGAGAGTGCGGATGCTGGTCAGGGGTATCCAATAAGAGAGCAATTCGCCGGTCTCAATAACGTGGCAATGATGATTAATGAGTCCGCTGCGGAATACTTTGGGTTGGGAGCCAATGAGGCTTTGGAGAAACCGCTAAGGGTATTTACAGAAGAAAACAATCAGTTATTCTCTGATTTCAAGGGTAATATCGTTGGGGTCGTAAAGGACTACCATACACGGGATTTGAGGTTCTCAATTCCTCCAACAATCTATCTGCCGGTTGAAAATGACTGGGCTTTACAAGCAAGAACCATGTTAATCAAAGCAGATTCAGATTTTAATGCTGATATGCTTGAGCAGATGCAGAGCAAATGGAAATCAGTGATTCCTGGGCTTCCATTTGATTATAGTTTTATGGACGAGTCTATTGCTTTACAATATGAGCAGCAGGAAAAGACAAGCTCCCTTCTTGGAAGCTTCGCATTGCTTACGCTTTTGATTTCTTGCCTTGGAATTCTTGGCCTTTCCATCTTCACTACTCAATCCAGAAGGAAGCAAATAGGAATTAGAAGGGTGCTTGGGGCATCAATTATGGGAATCGTTAATAAGCTTTCGTATGAGTTTTTAATTCTTGTTTTGATCTCGCTGCTTATCGCTCTTCCATTAGGCTTTTATCTAATGAATGATTGGTTGAATCAATTTGCCTATAGAGTTCCTATCGGAGCCGGATTCTTCATCGGTGCTGGGCTAATATCTCTTGCCTTGGCTTATCTCACCGTTTCATTACAATCCTTGAAAACAGCATCTTCCAATCCAGTGGATGCCATAAAAAACGAGTAATAAACCATACCTAACCACTAGTCTTAAAGTCAAAAAGTATAACCATGCTTAAGAATTATTTTAAAATCGCATTCCGTAATCTGCTAAAGTATAAGCTGCATACCGGGATCAACCTCGTAGGACTTTCACTTGGATTGGGAGTCAGTATTTTGATTTTCTTTTTTGTCCAGTTCGAAATGAGCTATGACAATTTCCATTCTCAGAGTGATCAGATTTTCAGAATCATGCAACATGAGATGCAAGACAATGAGATGACGGAATCATTTTCATCACCTTTTATAGTAGGCCCAACACTTCAAGCAGAATTTCCTCAAGTGGAGGCTTTGACTCCATTTGTTTCCAATCGGGCTCAAAGTAAGCTCCCTGGTGATGTGGTTGAAAATCAAGGCTTTCACATGGTTAGCCAAGACTTCCTGAAAATGTTTGATTTTCAGATGGTTGTGGGTCAGGTAGAAAATCAATTAATCGATAAGTACAGTGTGGTGATCACTGAAGAAATGGCTGAAAAGTACTTTGGTTCAGAAGATCCAATGGGAAAAGCCATTCAGCTAAAAATGGATAGCGATTTCACCGATTATATGGTGACAGGTGTGGTGGAGAATGTACCAGCAAACTCCAGTATGAAATTCGATATGCTCATGCCCGTAGATAACATGAGCTTCTTCTCTGATGAGGAAGGTTTGAACTCATGGTACAGCGTCTGGGGTATGAATATCGTAAAGCTGGGTGACGCAAGTCAGGTGTCCATTATCCATGAAAGAATGGAGGCAATGATGCAGAAGGCTCTGGGAGAGAATTATGTAGAAGGTGAGCACTATTTTACCTTGCATCCACTAGATGAGATGCATTTCTCGACAGTTCCCGGAAATGGAAACCTTGAGACTAGCAAGGAGAGTCTCCTTTGGATTTTGGCAGGAGTTGCATTCCTGGTTCTACTAATTGCTTGTATCAACTTTACAACTATGGCTATTGGTCGAGCCACGACTAGAGCGAAGGAAGTAGGAGTGAGGAAGACTATGGGTGCCAACTTCAGACAATTGACTCTCCAATTTTTGACAGAAGCATTCCTGATCACCTTGATGGCAACAGTGATTGGAGTTTTGATCGCGGAGCTTTTGCTTCCGACCTTCAATGAGCTTTTTGAAAAGGAATTGAATCTGGTTTATGGACCAGTGCAGATAAGTATTCTTTTTGGCTTAGTCATTTTGATCACACTGATAGCAGGTGCTTATCCGGCATTCTTCCTTTCAGGACTTCGTCCGATTAAAGTATTGAAAGGAAACCTTTCTATTCACTTTGGAAAGCAAGGCTTGAGAAAAGGTCTTGTGGCTTTGCAGTTCTTTATTTCTTTCCTATTGGTGACTGCTACCGTGATCATGGTCAATCAGATGGAGACCATCAAATCTTATGATCTAGGTTTCATGAAGGATCAGGTTCTGATCATCGAGGTACCGGATGTTCCTTCTCAAAGCTTTATCACTTCCATGAAAGAAAGCTTTAGAGATGCTGAAACCTATAGGCAAGCATTGGACGCAAGGTCCGAAGTGGCCTCCGCAGCCATCAGTATCGCTACCTACGGTGATGATGCCTATTGGGAAATGGCATATGAACAAGAGGATGGCTCACTATTCACTTTCTTCGTGAATTTCATTGGTGGTGACTATTTGCAAACCATGGGGATGGAATTGATTGAAGGAAGAAATATCAATCCCGCTGTAGGCTCAGATAGTAGCGCTTTTCTGATCAATGAAACCTTTGCTAAAGCCTTTGATTGGGATGATCCAACTGGTGAAATGATCCCCAATAATCGATTCGCACCTCACGAAATTGTCGGTGTAGTTAAAGATTTTCATCATGCTTCCCTATATCAGCCAGTAGAACCAGTGTTGATAGCAAAGGGCCCCGAAGCCGTTTTCAGCGGAATCAATAACCTTTGGATTCGATCCAGTACCAATCCAAAGATCATGGTAAGAGCCAATCAGGCTGATTTTGCATCGTTCCGAGCCATGCTCGAAGATGAGTGGGAGAAGGTATTCCCTGGTGAGAATTTCGATTTTGAATTTATGGACGAGACAGTCCAGAAAGAATATGTGGCTGATGAGCGATTGGGTAAAATGATTTTTATCGCTGCCTCCATCGCCATCCTTATTGCATCAATGGGCCTCTTCGCAATGGTCGCACTATCCATTGCAGGTCGCACCAAGGAAATTGGTATCCGTAAGGTTTTGGGAGCATCCGGCTGGAGCATCTCCTGGATGTTCAATCGTGAGTTCCTTTTGATTACCATGATTGGCGTAGCCGTAGCAATGCCATTGAGTATTTATCTCATGCAGGACTGGCTTGAGCAGTTTGCGATTAAGCAATGGCCATCGTGGGTCATGTTCTCTCTACTAGCAATTGGTGGAATATTATTCACCGCTCTGATTGTCTCCAGTCAATCATTCCGAGCAACACAAATGAACCCAGTAAAAACATTGAAGGACGAATAAATAATTCAGGTTTGGGGAGGTCAGAACCTACCCAGACCTATGCATCAAAAAACAAGAATTATGTTTTTGAACTTCTTTAAAATCGGATTCAGGAATGTCCTGAGAAATAAAGTAAGGACCATTATTCATGTCCTAGGCTTATCCATCGGTATAGCAATTTGCTTCTTGATTTTCAATGTCAATTGGTTCGCTTATAGCTTTGACGGTTTCCATACAGATGCTGATAAGATCTACAGAGTAACAACCACTTCATATTTTGGAGAGGATGAATATCCTAATTCAGGTGTTCCCGGGCCTTTGGCTCAAGTGATTCAGGACGAGGTAAAAGGAGTCGAGGACAAGACAACTTTCTACCGCCTATTCCAGACCATGGTTTTGCTTCCAGAGCAAAACAAAAGCATGGGCAGGAATAATCAAACGGCCTTTATGGAGTCATCCTATTTTAGGTTTTTTGATTATGAGTGGATAGCTGGAAATCCTGAAACGGCTCTGGAGAATCCCAATTCTGTGGTAATTACCGAGAGTAATGCTCGTTCTTTTTTTCCCAATACCACATGGGATCAGATCCTAGGAAAAGAGTTGATCTTCTATAATCAGGATTCTATTCCTGCAACTGTTACCGGTATAGTTCAGGACTTAGGAGATAATTCCAACTTCATATTTAAGAATTTCATTTCCTTTTCCACCATTGACGATGAGTCCAAGGAATGGTATGGCATTGATTCCTGGAGCAATGTGAATTCCAGCAGTCAGCTTTTCATTAAGAAATCAGAAGGAGTGACTGAGGAATCCATTATCTCAGATATTTTGGCTGTTTCTGATAAGAATAATGAGTTTGATGAAGGGAGCAGCAGGACACACGATATGCATGCCTTATCGCAAATGCAGTTTGAGCAGACCTACAATAATCAGGGAGTTTCCAGAGCTTTTCTTCAGGGCATGGTTGTAATTGGAGGGATTATTCTAATCCTCGCCTGTCTTAATTTCATCAACCTTGAAACCGCACAGTCTATCAACAGGTCCAAAGAAGTTGGTATTCGGAAAACTCTAGGTAGTAGTCGTATTCAATTGGTGATGCAATTTCTCGCTGAGACACTTCTCATTGTGGTCTTTGCTACTTTGCTGGGCTTAGCCTTTGTACAATTACTAGGTGTTGCTTTTGCCGACTATCTTCCAGGTGGCTTCGCCTTGAATCTTTTCACGCCGGCGAATGTGATTTTCCTGATCGCATTTGTCCTTGTCTTGACTTTGATTTCCGGCTTATATCCTGCTTTAATTTTAGGTGGCTATCAAGCCCAGAGAGCTTTGAAAGGGGAAGTGAAGCAGTCACATAAATTCTCTTTGGGAGTATTCCTTAGGAAGAATCTCACAGTCCTTCAATTCGCGAGCTCGATTTCCTTTATCATTTTGGTTTCTGTGATCAGTTATCAAATGAGCTTCTTGTCCAACAGACCTCTGGGTTTTGAAAAAGAGGCCGTTATGTATTTGGATCTCCCTTTTATGGCTGATGAAGACAAAGTTGCTCAGCTAATAAATAGGGTTCGTCAGGAAAGTTATGTTGCTGGAGCAAGTGGTAGCAATGATTTGGTTTCGTCTACAAGTATCTGGACTTCGGATATGAGCATGCAGAAGGACACCACAGAGGTGGAATTCTATGTACAAGTCAAGAATGCAGATTCGGCTTTTGTAAGCGTAAATGGCCTAAGATTGGTTGCTGGAAAGGTTCATAATAATTCCGAAGCCGAAGTATTGGTCAACGAGACTTTGGTGAGAGAAATGGGATTTGACGATCCCAGGGAAGCTTTAGGACAGCCTCTAACTTTCAATGAAATGCCCAGGGTAATTGCTGGAGTGATCAATGATTTTCACAGTAGAAGCCTCAGAGAAGAGATCCGCCCAATGCTGATTTTCTATCAGCAGCCTTATGTAAGGAAGCTTAATGTCAAACTAAATGGAGATCAGAATTTGGCTCAGGCAAAAACTGGACTTGAAGATCTATTTAAGCAGTACTTCCCATTGGAAACTACAGAGGCGAAATTCCTCGATACAGAAATTGAGAGATTTTATGTACAAGATGTAAGAATCAGAAATATCCTGGGCTGGGCATGTGGCTTGGCGATTCTGATATCATGCATGGGACTTTTCGGTTTGTCTAGCTTTACCATAGCTCAAAGAACCAAAGAGATAAGCATTCGTAAGGTGCTCGGAGCTTCGCTAAATCAGATCCTTTATTTGATATCCAAGGAATACATCTTATTGGTAGGTATTTCTTTTATTCTGGCTGTTTATCCGGCTTATTACTTCCTGAATGAATGGCTGAAGGATTTCGAAAATCGAATCGATATGCCCTATTTCATATATATTCTTGCAGGAATAGGGGTATTAGGAATCTGTCTGTTAATAGTAGGTCTCCATTCCTTGATGGCTTCCAGAACCAACCCCGCTAAGGTGTTGAAGAATGAATAGGTGAAAATTTTCTGCCGTCGGTATAAAAATCCATTCTGAGATTTAGATTAAGTCATTTGTGATGTAATTTGGTGGGTATACTTATAAGCCAAAGAAGATCACTTATGACCCAGCCAAAACATTACGCTCTTCTGTTTTTTGCATTTCTGCTAACGAATTCATTTTTGTTGCAGGCGCAGGATTCCGATGGCTTTGTCGATCTCTTCAATGGGGAGAACCTCGATGGATGGGTGGGGAATAAGACCTCATATTTTGTTCAGGATGGAGTGATCGTGATTGATCCTAAAGGAGACGGCGGAGGTAACCTTTACACTGGAAAAGAGTACGGGAATTTCATTTTTGAGTTTGAATTCAAGCTTACTCCTGGAGCTAATAATGGTTTAGGGATCCATGCACCTTTGGAAGGGGACGCTGCTTATGTAGGGAAGGAATTACAGATCCTGGATAATACATCACCAAAATTTGCTGATCTAGAGGACTACCAGTACCATGGCTCGGTCTATGGAGTGATCCCTGCGAAGCGAGGCTATCTTAAGTCGGTCGGGGAGTGGAATAAGCAAGTGGTCATAGTAAACCATCCAAAAATTACAATCATCCTAAACGGTATGACTATCCTCGATGGAGATTACAAGGAGGCTAGTAAAAAAGGAACTCTTGACAAAAAGGATCATCCCGGATTAAAAAGGAAAAAAGGACACATAGGCTTTCTAGGTCACGGTGATGTGCTGTATTTCAGAAATATTCGAATCAAAGAATTAAACTAAAACGATAAACTCAGTATGAAAAAAGAACAGATGTCTACAGAAAGACGGGAGTTCCTGAAGAAATCTGGAGTAGGACTTCTCGGATTGACTTTGGCTCCGAACCTTTTAGCCCAGGCCAAGGCAAATGGAAGACTTAGAACTGCCCATATCGGGGTAGGTAATATGGGAATGGAAGATCTCAAGGCCATTTCTGCTCATGAGCTTGTTGATGTGACTGTGCTCGTGGATGTGGATAGCAATAATCTCGCAGCAGCAAAAAACATGTTCCCCAACGCCAAAACCTATGCAGATTATCGAATCATGCTTAAGGAAATGAGTGATGAAATTGATGCTGTAATAGTTTCTACTCCAGATCATACTCATGCTCCTGCATCCATGCTGGCTATGAAGAAGAATCTTCCAGTGTACTGCCAAAAGCCGCTAACTCACCATGTCAGCGAAGCGCGAGCTATGAATAAACTGGCAGCTAAGAAAGGGCTTGTTACCCAAATGGGTATCCAGGTACATTCATTCTATGACTATAAATTGGCTACCCTTTTGATCCAGTCCGGAATAATCGGGAAAGTTCATACAGTAAGAGCCTGGTCACCTAAGAATTGGGGTTATGACGGGCCTCCTCCATCGGGTAGCGATCCGGTTCCAGAGTCTTTGGATTGGAACCTTTGGCTGGGTACCTCAGCTGAGCGACCATATAAGGAGGGTGTTTATCATCCAGGTAACTGGAGACAACTTGTGGATTATGGTTGTGGTACCTTAGGTGATATGGGGGTACACATTTTCGATACTCCATATAATGCGCTTAACCTTGATGTTCCTAGGACAATTATCAACGAATGTCGTGAGCCTAATGAATTTGGCTTCCCTGTAAATAACACAGTTACTTATGAATTCCCTGGAACAGAATACACGGCTGATTCATTGAAGTGGGTATGGTATGATGGGCCAGGTGCGCCGCCGGAGCATGAAGATTTAGCTCTACCTAATGGCGATAAACTTCCAGATCAGGGAGCAATGTTCATGGGTGAGAAAGGAAAGCTTTTGCTACCTCACTTTATGCAGCTACCTCGTAAGATTGTGGACGGCAAGTATGAGGAAATGGATATCGAATCCTTCAATCTTGGAAAGCCCGTCAAAGATTATGCTGCCGAAAGTAATAAGCACTACCATCAATTTGTAGATGCATGTCTTGGCAAAGCTGAGACGACTGCGCCATTCTCCTATGCAGCTCGTTTGACTGAGACGATTCTTCTTGGAACCATTGCAGGAAGATTCCCAGGACAGACTTTGCATTGGAATAGTGCCAAGGCAAAGTTTGATGAAAAAGAAGCGAATAAGTATTTGGATGGCAAATACCGAAAGTTTTAATGTGAGAAAATAAAGCGAAACTTGTTTCGTCCGCTAGCGAACAAAAATGTTCGTATGAATTGGTGGTTAATTTTCAAAAAGTGGCCTCAGAAGCTTATTCTGAGGCTTTTTTTATGGCACAAAAGTGGACTTAAGGGTATCAGCTTTTGAAAGCTAGACCAACTATTATTACCACAACACGAAAAACCAACTAACCAAAACCAGTCATGTGGAAGAATTACATTAAGATCTCCATTAGAAATTTTAGGAAGCGAAAGCTTTACACAGGGATTAACCTTCTTGGGCTTACCGTTGCTTTGGTGAGTTTCATCCTGATTTCTCTATACATCCATCATGAATGGAGCTATGACCGGATGTATGCCGGCGCAGATCGGATGTATCGATTCACACAAACCTTTTCAGATGGAGAAGAAAGCAGGTTAGTTAGTAGCACTCCTTCTTCCTTGGTTCCAACCGTTTTAGAAGAATTTGAAGAGGCCGAATCAGCTACTCTTCTATTTGACTTAAGCATTTTCCAGTCAGTGGTAATTGATTATGAAGGAGAGCAGCAGGAAGAAAAGAAGTTTGCCTATGCAGATGAAAACTTCTTTGAGGTTTTTGATTTTGATGTCTTGGTTGGTAATCCAAACACAATGCTTGGTGAGCCACGCCAAATGGTCATCACCAAGACTACTGCAGAGCGCTATTTTGGATCCGTCTACAATGCAGAAGGGAAGACCCTAAAAGTTGATCAATCTGATTACCTCATCACAGGAGTAATGGATGACTTCCCAAGCAATAGCCATATTGATTTTGACTTTGTAGTATCTTTTAAAAGCCACAGACACGGTACTAAACCTCAGTGGTCTCCAAGTAACTACTACACCTATGTGAAGCTTAAGCCAAATACAGATTTGGATGCATTTCAATCCAAGTTGGATGTAATGACTGACAAGTATCTGGGTAATGAGATGGCTGAGTACGGTTTCCAAACATCATTTTCGCTTCAGCCCATAACTCAGATTCATCTTGGCGATACTTCGCTAAATAATATTAAGCCTACAACCGACGTAAAGTACCTCTACATTTTTGGTTTGGTAGCAATTCTTTTGATTGCGATTGGGGTAATTAACTATGTAAACCTTGCTACAGCCGAGGCTACTGAAAGAAATAAAGAAGTCGGCCTTAGAAAGGTAATGGGGGCGGCCAGAACACAGCTATTTGGTCAATTTGTATCCGAGTCCGTGATACTGACATTTGCGGCCATGTTGCTCAGTCTACTATCTATTTATCTTCTGGCCCCCCAATTTGCCTCTCTTAGTGGTTTCCCTGTTGAATTGGGGACCTTGATTAACCCTCTCTCTATAGCTGGGCTAGTTGGATTGATGGTTGTCGTTGGACTTCTTGCTGGCCTTTATCCATCCATGATCCTTTCAGGGATGGAGCCCATTCGCGCACTTGGAAACAAGGTGAAAGTAGGTGGAGGAGCCTGGGTAAGAAAAGGGTTGGTTGTATTCCAGTTCTTTATTTCTATGGGCCTTTTGATCGCCACCTTTGTGGTACAGTCTCAGCTACAGTTTATGCAAGATGTGAACCTTGGTTATAATCAGGAACAATTGATTTCGCTTTCCTATCCATATTCTCAAAGGGATAATATCGTCACCATAATGGAGGAAATGAAGCGCTCAGGATCTGCGATGGCAGCATCTCAGGCAGCGGATAGCCCGATATTTATTCAAGCAGGTTATTCAATCTTCTCTGGTGGTGATAATACTGAGGAATTCGCAATCACTGGTTATTCAGTGGATACTGACATAGTCGAAACACTTGATCTTGAACTGTTGGCAGGGGAGAATTTCTCTGATGCAGATCCTACCCGAAGACAAGCAAATGAGGATGAGGCAATTCATCCGGTTTTGTTCAATGAGAATGCCATCAAGCGTATGGGGTGGGAAGTTGAAGATGCGGTCGGAAAAAGTGTCAATCTGGGATTTGGAATGGGTAGAGTAAAAGGAGTTGTCAAAGATTTCTACTTCAACTCATTACATTATTCTGTGGGTCCGTTGGTCATCTACAATGATCCAAATAATGCTAATGTTCTTCTCGTAAGGCTTCCTGAGGGAAATCCTTCAACCCATTTAGCAACTCTAGAAGGAATTTGGAAAGAAATGATCCCTGGAAGACCATTCAACTACGAGTTTGTGGATTCAGCATATGGCCAGATGTATGAAGCAGAGCAGAGAATCAGCCAGGTGTTTGGACTATTCTCTGGTATTGCCATATTCATCGCATGCATGGGACTGTTTGGCTTGGTGTCTTATGTAGCACTCAGAAGAACAAGAGAAATCAGCATTAGGAAAGTGCTTGGAGCTACTCAAAGTAATGTCATCACAGTTTTGGCGGGAGATTTCTTCAAACTTCTAATGGTATCCGCCGTCATGGCCATTGGCTTCGGTCTTTGGTTCGCCAATAGCTGGCTTCAGGATTTTGCAAATAGGGCCGAGATAGGTGCCTTACCTTATATCATTTCAATTCTAGTCGTGTTAGCTTTGGCTACTGTAACCATTGCCTACAGAGCATGGAAAGTGTTCAAGCTGAACCCGGCAAAAACTTTAAAAAGCGAATAATTAATACCATCAACCAATGATCGAATTAAGAGAGATAGATAAGTTTATCGAATCAAGATTTCAAAGAATCTTTATCCTTAAAGGTGTAAATCTAACCATCACAGAAGGGGAATTTGTCACCTTGATGGGACCATCCGGAGCTGGAAAATCCACTTTGTTGAATATTCTAGGTCTCCTTGACGATGATTACAAAGGGGAATACCTGATCGATGGACGTCCTATTCATAGCATGAGGGATAAGGAGAGATCTGCCCTGCACAAAAGCGAATTCGGATACATTTTCCAGGCTTATCATCTGATTGATGAATTAACGGTATTTGAAAATATTGAAACTCCTTTGTTGTATAGAAAGGTACCATCTTCCGAAAGGAAAAGTATTATTGCTAACCTTCTCGATCGATTTAATATGGTCGCTAAGAAGGACTTGTTTCCAGCTCAACTCTCCGGAGGTCAGCAGCAGCTTGTAGGTATTGCCAGAGCGATTGCAGGCAAGCCAAAAGTACTTTTGGCTGATGAACCTACGGGTAACCTTCACTCGGCTCAGGCCAAGGAAATCATGGAAGTCTTTCAGGAATTACATAAGGAGGGAACGACTATCATTCAGGCTACGCATGCTAGAGAAAATGCGGACTACGGAACCAGGTTAATCAATCTGGTAGACGGTAAAGTAACTACAGACGAAAAAATAGATCATGCTTAAAATTAGATTAGTATTTCTTGGATTGCTTTTGTCCATGACGCAAGTATTCGCGCAGGACACACTGAGAATGGATTTCAAAAAGGCCGTTGAATTGGCTTTGGGAGCAAATCTTGAGTATCAGATTCAGTCCAATAATATGGAAGTACTTAAAAAGGACAAGCAGTCAGCATTGGCTTCACACTTTCCCTCAGCGAATATAGGAACTACCTTTTCAAGACAATCCGGACAGCAATTCCAGCAGATTGAGGGTGAAATTGTGGTGACCAATGTGACCAATGAAATCATTGCTGGAGGGTTGGATCTGAATATGCCTGTTTTCAATGCAGGACGGAGAATTCTTGATACTCAGTCTGCCAAGTTAGCTTGGGAAGCTGGAGAATTAGGTTTGGACCGTGCTGCTCAGCAAGTGGTTTTTGATTTAGCCAGATTGTATCTGCAGGTATTGCTTGATCAGGAATTACTGAGTATCGCTAATGAGAACCTATACAACCAGCAACAGCTACTTGACCAGATTACCGGATTTGTGGACGCTGGTCTTAGAACTCTTTCGGACCAGTATAATCAGCAATCAGAAGTTGCCCGAATTGAGTCTACGGTTGTTGATGCTGAAATTCAATTGGAAAATGATCTATGGAACCTGAGTGAGTTCTTACAACTTGAGCCTGGGGTTATTCCAGGAATCGAAGAAGTGGATCCAGAAGTCAACGCAATGGCTTATGAAGGAATGACCACTCAGGACCTTTATGATATAGCAGTTGCCAACAGAGTTGATATTCAGCAGCAAGAACTATTGACTACATCCTTTATGAAGGATTGGAAGGCTGATCGAGCGATGTACTATCCAAGATTAAGTGCATTTTATAGTTATACCACATTCTTTACTTCCCTCGATGACAGATCAATTCAAGAGCAGTTTCTGACCATTTATCCTCAGAATAACCTTGGAGTCAGGTTGTCTATTCCGATTTTCAATAATCTCCAAACACGTGCTAACGTAACAAGGAGCAAGGTTGCTTTCAAAAATCAAGAATTGAGAAAGGAAGCCTTAGATAGAAGTGTGTATCAGGATGTGAGATTATCTAATCAGAATTATCAAGCGGCAATCCGTAAGGAAAGAAACACGCGAGTGCAAGTTCTAGCTGCTCAGGAAGCACAAACTGCCGTGAGTGAGCGATTCAGACTGGGACTGTCAAATTTTGTCGATTTATCAACTGCGAATCAACAATTAGTATCTGCACAGGGTGATCAGGCGCAAGCCAAATACACCTTGTTTTTCCAGGAAGTTCTTATGAGGCATGCCCTAGGGACATTAGATCCTATGGGATTGAAATAAAAAAAGGCGAAGAGTAATCTTCGCCTTTTCTCTTAGTCCTCACCAAATTTATTGAGGATCTTAAATTCATTCATGACTCGATAGGCAGCCCGGGTGATGTCAGCTTGAAAATCTGGGGAGTAGGGATCAAAGGCTGCTGCTGTATATCCCTGCCAGATGGTATTCCCATATTTATTATCGATCACATAGATAACCAGCATCCCATTGTTTTCGCTGTAACGAACATTGTTATAGGTCTCGTCCTTTTCCTGTTCCTTCTTTAAATCACCGTTTTCATCCCTGTAAGTGTATCCCGTACGCTGCAACCAATAGTCGAGTTCGGGTTGTACATATCCTCTGTATCGAATGGAATCGAAGAAAATCTTGTAGCTCACCAACATATCTGGCTTTTCAGATTTTTCCTTGAAGCCCTGAGAGCCAAGCCTGGCTCCAATTGTACTATTCATGATTGGTTTAACCAGCAGAGTGTCCTCTACAGCTGGCTCAATGAAGGAAAAAGTCTTGTAGTTTTTAAAGGAGCCTTGATAGTTATAATCGTACTCTGTCACATAATCCTTTTGAGAAAAGCATGCGGAAACCAAAAAGCCCATTCCAATTAGGATTAGTAGATTTCTTTTCATCTCGTTCGGTGGTTAAAATTGAATCACTACTGACTGAAACAGACAGAAATGAATACTTATAATTTAGTCTTTATCGAAAAAAGGCACAACCCTAATTGACTTACTTTTAAGTTTTGTAAACCAACAGACTGATTTCGGTGACAAAAAGAAATTTATACCTGAGACCGGTCTAATTAGCTATAAATCATTCACTTAGCTTTAAGCATTTTTTCAAACCCTTAACTAGGGGAGTGGGGTGGAGGTTATATTTTTCCGCGATTTTATTGGAATGAAAGCAATAATCCTGATCTAATTGATAACGGTTTTCTTTCATTTCCTTAAGTATGGGCATAAAGACGCCCATAAGGCTAACCCCGAAAGCGGGTAATACGGATAGCTTTTTATTTGTTCCTAAAAGCTGATTCACTTCAGCTACGATATCATTTGCAGAAGGGAATTCTATACCTGTTGGAAGGTTCCAAGTTTGATTCCAGGAATCATCCTGCTGTGCAAGGAAAGCTGTAGCATGGCCCGCATCAGGTATGTATGTAAATGAATGTTTTCGATCTCCAGAGTACAACCATTGAGGACTTTTTCCTGAAATCATTTTTGACAAAATCATCTCATTGGGAATACTGTTCATAGCATCTGGGCCGTAAAAATCAGCTGCCCTTGCAACCAGTGCCGTTATTCGATTTTCTTCAACGGCCTGCCATAGCATTTCTAGAATTGATTGTCTTACAATACCTTTCCGACCTGGTGCTCCTAGGGGACTATCTTCAGTAATATTGCCTACATGTGCCGGGTCCACTGCATACATGTTATCAAAGAAAACAAGCTTGGATCCTGACTCTTCGCAGGCTTCAATGGTGTTCGCCATGATCTTTGGCCATTGCTCCTCCCAAACACTTGAAGAGTATTCAAGACCGGCCAAAAGAAAGACAACATCGCAACCGGAAGTAGCTTTTTTCACATCGTCCAGATTGAGTAGATCTCCGGAAATCAATTCGTCCGTAGGGTTGGTTTTGATAGGTTTTCTTGAGAACTGGATGATTTTAGTTTCTTCCCCTTCAAGGTGTTTGGAGACTTCTTTGGCGATATTTCCATTAGCTCCAAGGATACAATAAGTCTTCATCTATATAGGCTTGATTATGAGTAAAATATACACAATCCAAATTTGCATTAGAAGATTTTTTAAGTGGATTTTTTTGATTTACAAATATGAAACTAATATATTTAATTCATATTTGTAGAATTAATGAAAGGATATCATTTAGGAGAGCTGGAAGAGCTCGTATTACTCACGGTTGGGATCTTGGACACTGAGGCTTACGGAGTTTCGGTTCTTGAAGAGATAAAGAATCAAACAGGCCGAAAAGTCAATATAAGTGCCGTTCATACGGTCCTTACAAGATTGGAATCTAAGGGACTTCTAAGTTCCAAAATGGGCGGAGCAACTGAAGAAAGGGGAGGGCGGAGGAAACGCCTTTTTGCCTTATCATCTGCAGGAAGGATGGTTCTTGAAGATGTAAGAACCATGAGAAATAAGCTCTACGATCAACTTCCACCATTTGCTTTGGATTTTTCCAATGGATACTAAACGGACATACCATCCACCAAAACTTGCGAATCGATTTCTTCGCTGGTATTGCAATCCTGAGAAGCTGGAGGAGATCGAGGGGGATGCCTATGAGCTTTTCTATCT
>CAZLUY010000684.1:0-2159 GCA_964562785.1 uncultured Limnohabitans sp.
GATCTTAGGAATAAAACCAAGGTCATGAAGGTAGGACAAGCCAGTATCTTCATCAGAAGAAGAAAATGCCATCTTGAATTTTCGCCGCATTTCCTGACAAATTGGATTTCTCAAGAAATACTTAAAAGTCGCATCCGCATAAGGGGTCACGTCGAATGGTTCATTGGGATCGATACCTGCTAACTCCGAAGCAGTGACATTCCTCACGGTATTGCCACAAGCCTCACGTAGGGTCACATCGTCTCTTTCAAGTTCAGCCCATAATTCAGGTGTGCGGTCCAAGCTGACATAATGAATCTGAATATCCTGACGTGTAGTGATATGCAAGCGTCCTGTAGAATACTCTTCCGAAACCTGACTAATTCTTCTAAGCTGCTGCCCAGTTACCCGACCATATGGTAGCTTGATGCGAATCATCTGTACCCCTGGCTGACGCTGACCATAAACCCCACGAGCCAGTCTCAGGCTTCTGAACTTCTCTTCATCAATTTTGCCTTCCTTAAAGAGAGCGATCTTTCGCTCAAGTTCAAGGATGTCCCTTTCCACCAAAGGGTTTTCGATTTCTGTTCTAAAACTTTGCATAGTTTTTACCCTATAGGGTTAATAGGTTTATAAGCAAAAAAAATTGCGGTTAGAAATAATTGTTGGTTTTCAATGATTTAAAGTGGGCATGATCATCATCGCGAATGTAAACCACACTCCTTCTTGGACTCTTCCCACCACCATCTTCCAGCTCTGGCATCTTCGCCTGGAAGGATCGCCCGGGTACAAGGCGCACAGCCTATGCTGATAAATCCTTTATCATGAAGTGGATTGTAAGGAATCTTCTTCTCTTTGATGTATGCGATCATTTCATCAAAGCTCCAGTCAAGAAGGGGATTGAATTTGATAATATCATTGCCTTCGTCCCATTCGATGCGCTTCATATCGGATCGATTGGCACTTTGTTCTGCCCGAAGTCCGGTGATCCAAACTTCGTTTCCTGCCAAGGCTCTTCGCAAGGGTTCTACCTTTCTTACAAAGCAACAGGACTTGCGATTCTCTACAGAATCGTAAAATCCATTGATTCCATTTTTGGAAACCAAATCTTCCACAGATTCTGTATTGGGATAATACATTTTGATTTTCAAGCCATATCTGGCCTCCGTTCTGGCAACTAAATCCAGAGTCTCAGGGAATAACCTTCCCGTATCCAAAGAGAAAATATTGATGTCAATATTTCCATCTGCAATAAGTTGGGTTATGACCTGATCTTCCTGACCTAGTGAGGTGGAAAAGGTAGTCTTCCCCGGAAAAAGATCAGCCACGAGGGCCAATCCCTCCGAGGGGCTTAGTCGGTTTAGTCGAGCTTCAAGCTCATGCAAATTCTTTGTTGGTCTCATGTGTTTTCTCTTTTGAAATATTTTCCCAAACTCTTTCATGCAGATAGTAAAGCACCAGCTTTGACACTACCTCCACTGAACCTATGGACAGAGCCATAGTCAGTTTTCCCGTGACCAGAAATGAGATCACAATGGTGTCTATTGTTCCAAGAATTCGCCAGGAAACTGACTTCAGGATACTTCTCAGATTGCTGTCTTTTGCATCGCCTGGATGGATCTTTTTCTTAAGTGCTTGGTCTAAAAACATATGCTTCTATACGAATAAGAATTTCAAAAGTATATAAACCCTATAAATAAAATAGGGTTTATGGGTAAAAAATTTTCTTATTCCTTCAAAATGTCTTCCAGCGTCTTGTTTTCAAGGATCTTTAAGGTCTCATCTCGCACACGGATCATCACCCTGTGAATTCCACAGGTAGCTTCATTTTGGCATTCGTCACAGGGCTCATAATAATTTAGACTGACACAGGGCAACATAGCAATGGGACCGTCCAGCAATCGGATAACTTTGGAGAGTGGGATTTCGGAAGGTTCTTTTATCAGGTAGTATCCCCCACCTTTCCCTTTTTTGCTTCCAAGCATAGCAGCTTTCTTTAGCTCAAGAAGGATATTCTCAAGAAACTTATGAGAGATTCCATGCTCCTCAGAGATATCATGGATGGTAACCGCCCCTTCATCTCTATGCTTACCCAGGTAGGTCAAAGCATGAAGGGCGTATTTGGTTTTCTTCGAAAGCATAAACAAAAATAGACCATTCTTTGGAATAGCCTAGTACGG
>CAZLUY010000685.1:0-8457 GCA_964562785.1 uncultured Limnohabitans sp.
ATCGAATTCTGGAACGGAACGATCGATTGTCGATTGCTTAAATATGAAATGTACGAAGGAAAGAGAGCATAAAAAAAGGAGCCGACTGGCTCCTTTTTTTATTGATGTTCATCTCTTAAGAGATCGTTGACTGTTTTCACTGGATTGAAAGTGATTAATGGAACTTCGACGAAAATCGTGTTCCAGCCTGCCATAGAGCCATTCCAAAGCCCAGGAAGCTCTAGAGCTTTCAAATCGCGGCCACTCTTAGATTTCTCGGTAATGAAACCAGTCTTCATATCCCTAAAATCCAAGAGGTCAAAAGACTCACCTTTGTAATTTCTTGTTCCACAAACCAAATCTACCGGATTGAAATGGGTTGCATTTTGCAAATGAACTTTTGACTTCTCATCGTCCATATTTATCTGAGCCGTTTCTAGAATTTGGAGAGACTGTGATCCATCATCTTCCATGATCCAAAATGGCCCGCCTCCTGGTTCTCCAGTATTCTTCACCATTCCGCATACTCTCACTGGGCGATTAAGCTTTTCTTTTAGAAATCTCGCCTGTGTTGCTTCATCCATTGAATCAAAATCAGAAGGTAACTTCGCTCCTAGTGTGTCAGTAAAAGCTGCCTTGGCTTTTGCAATAGAAGCTTGGTTGATCGCCGAATCAAGATCATTTAGGGCCTCAAAAACTGCTGACTGAGCCTGTAGCAATAAGGCTCCAATAGCCATTTTGAATTTCTTGGTCTCATGCTTCAAAGAATCAGGTACCACATTATCAATGTTCTTGATAAAGATCACATCGGCATTAATATCATCGAGGTTTTCCAGCAATGCACCATGACCAGCCGGTCTGAAAAGTATTTTTCCATCCTCTTCAAAAGGATTGTTATCCATATCTACTGCGATGGTATCTGTGCTCTTTTTCTGCTGGGAATAGCTAATGTCAAACTTGACCTCGAATTCTGATTCCAAATTGGACTGGA
This sequence comes from uncultured Limnohabitans sp., assembly GCA_964562785.1. Taxonomy (GTDB): domain Bacteria; phylum Bacteroidota; class Bacteroidia; order Cytophagales; family Cyclobacteriaceae; genus Algoriphagus. The sequence continues at coordinate 971 of CAZLUY010000685.1, forward strand.
TGCTTTCAATTTCCTCTTTGAATTTCGCTTCATGCTCAGGAGAAACCGTAAAGTGAATCTTAACCAGGTTTCCCTTACCCAAGGCATATTGAACACCTTCTATCATATGTTCATAAGCTGGGGTTCTGTTTCCTTCCTTGTACTTATGGAATTTTAAAAGCCCTTTAGGTAAAGTTCCATAGCTCAAACCATCATTATTTAGCAATGCTGCAAGAATAGATTTGAAATCACCACTTTCTATTGCTTGCGAAATTGAGCTCCCTTGTGATTCAAGGACCGCATTTAAATCTTTATAGAATGCGAAGTTTTTGATCTCATTCATGAATTTTTCAACAAAGGCATCTTTACTTATGTCTCCGTCTCCATCAAGGAAGGCAAAAAGGCTTTTAAACATCCTTGAAGCTGCACCACTGGCAGGAACGAATTTGACCATCTCTTTTTCAGCAGAAAGTGCTGGAAAACCAGCGATTAGGCTGTCCAGTTGATCTGTGGATAAGACTTGAATTCCATCACCTGGGGTTGCAGGTGCGGTAATTTTCAAAAATGGAAAACCGTTCTTGAAGTTTTCGATTTGTCCGGCTACGGTTTCAGGGTTCATTCCCTGTTCGACTATTTGGTCTTTTAATGCTGAATCCATGAAAAGTGAAAGTTTATGGGTTGAAATATACTAGCTCAACGAGAAGCCTTCAAAACATTCTAAATAATTTTGATTTGGCCCTAGTTAAGTCATAGCCCCATCTGTCTTAAAAATTCTTCTCTTTTTGAGCTGGAAATAGAAATTTGAGCATCATTATTCATGACGATATATCCGCCTTCAGATTTCACAAACCGTTTCACTTCCTGAAGATTGATCAGAAAGCTATTGTGAACTCTCATGAATTTTGTGTCCGCTAACATATTTTCGTATTCCTTTAGGTTTTTTGATACGACTAATTTCCGATTGTCGGTGAGATGAAAATTTGTGTAGGAGCCATTTGCTTCGCAATAAAAAATTTGATCAATCGGGACAAACTCAACACCTTCAGCGGTGGCAAGAGAAATCTTCTTATTGGCGTTGATTGGAGCCGATAGATTACTCATTAAATTCTTTAGAAGGTCTTGCTGAGAATTATCAGAAGAGGCATCCACGGCTTTCTTGACTGCATTTTGAAGCTCTTCAACATCGATAGGTTTAAGCAAATAATCCAGAGAAGAAAACTTGATGGCCTTGATTGCATAATGCTCAAATGCTGTAGTGAAAATCAAATGGAAATCTAAATTCTCCAGACTCTTCAAGACATCAAACCCGGTTCCTGACTGAAGTTCAATATCCATAAAAACAAGCTCTGGCTTCATTGAGCTTATTTTCTGAACAGCCTCTTCCACATTTTTTGCTTCTTCCTTTACTTCGACTTCCGGACAGTATTCCCTAAGGAAGCTTTTTAGCATTTCTCTACTGTGGAATTCATCCTCAACGATTATGGTGGACAATCTTTTCATTGTTTCGGAATTTTAATAATGACAAGGGTTCCCTGCGCGAGATCCTTAAATTCTATGTATTGCACATCCTCTTTCCAAGAGTTGCTTAGCCTTAATCTTTCTTCGGTAAGCATGAGGCCTCTCGAAGGTCTGTGCCGGGTTTTATTCTTTCTTTCTTTTGCGGCCTTTCGGCCAATGCCATTATCCTCTACCTCACAAAAAATAAAGTGCTCATCCTCCTTGAACCTCAACCATAAATGTTTTTCCTTCTTTGGACTGGGCATCAAGCCATGTTTTACAGCATTTTCTACAAAAGGTTGGATGATCATAAGCGGGACTTCCTGAAAGATTAAAGAATCCTCCTCTGGCATTTCAAAGTGATATTCAAAGGCATGGTCAAAGCGAAGGGCCTCGAGATCGAGATACACCTTCAGGAGTTCGATCTCTTTCTCAAGAGTAACATTAACGTCAATTGAATTTTCAAGAACCTGCCTGACGAATTTGCTGAATTTGGTGAGGTAGGAGAGTGCCTTGGTTTTTTGTTCTGATTGGATCAAATACTGAATCGAACTCAAACTATTGAAAATGAAGTGCGGATTTATTTGTGCTCTCAAAGCTCCCAATTTGCTCGAAAGAGATTCAAGCTGAGCCCTTTGATTTTCTTGAGTAATGGTCTTGATCTTATAGGATAAACCCAAAGCAAAAATGGTGCTTTCAATAGCTGAGCCTGCGACCATATAATCCAGGTTAAACAAGAACATCGTCATCAAGGCTCCAGTGGTAAAAACTACAGTTCCCGCTATTACGAAATAGACCAATTTATTCGGGTAGACTTTCCATAAATAGACTACTCCGCCAAAAGCAAAAGCAGCCATAAATAGTCTCTGCCCATTCATTACGTGCTGCTGTAGTTCTGAGTATGGGTTTAGCCATATTATTACTCCCACTAGGCTTGCAATGATTATTAATAAAATTGCTATTCCTGTAACGATCTTGTCAAACCTTGGAAGGGTCTCTTTAAAATCCAAAAAGTGGCGAATAAACAGTAAATACGAAAGATTGATCAGAACCTGGCTTACAGTTCCTATCCAGAAATAAAAATGCCTGCTTTCGTAGCCAAAAAAGCTGGCAAGAAGAGGACTAATCTGAGAATAATACATCAACTGAAAGAGGAGAAAAACTCCATAGTAGATGTATTGCCTTTCCTTCATGTTGAAGAAGAGGATGAGATTGAAAATCATCAAAACTGCCGCTACACCAAGGAAGAAATAGGCGAGGAGCTGACTTTTGAAAGAGTTGGCACTGATGTATCTCGTCAATAAATTATGTCCGGCCGGAGTGCTGAATCGAAACCTTAATCGTGTGAGATCAATTTTACTACGGACGTACTCTAATCTTAAAAATAGTTGCTGATTATCAACAAGTTGAGATTTAGCAATTTTGAAGTACTGTGTGCTTTGATACTGAATTCTATCAAAAATATTGTTGTAATACCTATCTGACTCTATTCGCTGAACTTCTTTGTTATTTTGGAGATAAAGGTCCATTATTTCATATCCATAGGGGTAAAAGTATAATGAGTCGAATCCTTCCAATTCGTTCAAAAAATCTTCTAAGTCAATTTCTACCCAGTAAGAAACCTCTGTTTGTGACAAATCACCTTCTACCCATGGGTTGAATTGTCTTTTTTGGCTTCGGATTAAAATTTGATCAAAACTTAGGCTATCAGTTGTCTCAAAAAATTTGGCATCTGCCGAGTAATAAAGTTCACCGTTGAATCCTTGTGCCGAAACACTTACCTGAAAAAGAAATAGACTAAAAAGTGCTACGGCGTATTTCATCCAATATTGGGGAAGGTTATCTCAATTGTTTTTAAGTGCATTTCAGATGAAACTGCAGTATTTTCATTGACCTCAGTTTTAATGGTATATGGTCTTATTTCATTTAAAAGATTGACATACTCTTCCCATGGAGGTAAGGTCGAAGTATATTCTTTCTTTTTGCTTTTATTTTGCTCTATATCAGGATATTGCATTGAAACATTCATGAATACCTCTTTTTCAAGAATTCTAAAATCAATGTTGATTTTTAAGTTGCCATCGCTTTTGTAGATATGACTTTCCAGAAGGTTTTCAATGAGACTTTGGACTATAATGCCTGGTATTTGGGCATTTGGAAAATCCTCTAGTCCCTTTTGGGCGAGTTTGTACTTGAACTTCTCTCGGTATCTCATGAATTGAATTTGTAAATACCAGTCGAGCATTTGTATTTCCTTAGCCACTTCAATTTTTTCTTCCTGAATTGTAGTTAAGAAGTACCGCAGTAATTTGCCAAAAAGACTCAGAAATTTGAGTGAGCGAGCTTTGTCTTCAAGAACAATGAAATGCTGAACTGCATTTAGAGAATTAAAGACAAAATGTGGGCTGAGCTGCGCTGAAATAGCCTGCATTTGAAGATTATTAGCCTTTTTCTCGATTTGTAATTTTTCCTGAAGAATTTCCTCTGTATGTCTTTCTGCTCTTAGTCTGGCTATCTGACCGCTATAAATGGATGCAATAGCAAGAAAAATTTGTAAGTGTTGTTGACTGAAATAATTTGCCTGAGAATTTTCGCTATCGAGGACTCCTATCACTTTTCCCTCTAGCATTAATGGAACAGCGATTTCAGATTTCATGAACTTGACATCCCGGATATAGTCTGGGTTCTTAGAGTTATCCTTAATGATAATGGGTATGCCATTCTCCGCGACTTTACCCGTTACTCCCTCTCCAATTGGTATTTTGATAGGATTCAGGATCTCTTTTTCCTTTGGGTTTTTTTGGCCAAAGGCCGCTTTCTGCTCTAATTTTTTTCCTGAGCTGTCAAATACATAAACCACTGCATCCTCTAATCCTAAAATCGAAATGCAATTATGGACCAAATCCCAAAGCAATTCACTCTCACTTCTGATTCCTTCAATTGAATTTGAGAAGTGAAGAAGAATTTCCTGGATTTCTTTAGGGGATATCTCTTTCATTAAGGTTCGCACCTGTTTTTTTCAATTTAGTGATTGATCCGATTTTTCGGTTAGGCTAAGTGTAATGTGGAGGGAAAAATACCCAGAGATTTACCGTTAAAACTGATGTATGTATAAATCAGTAATGTCAATTGATGAAAGACCTATTTCAATTGACGAAGTGAATTAGAAGTCCTCTGAATATCAATTTTGGACGTTTTTTGACATTATCAATTGATAATTGGCAAATATCAATTCACAGTTCACATCCGATTATTCATCAGGAATTTGACCAGATTCTCAGTTTATGTTTGAGGCATCGGAAGCGTAAGACTTCCATTTATTTTAACTCAAAAACACTAACTGATGAAAAAGTATCTTTTTATTATCACCGTAGCAGGGTTAATTCTAACCAACTCTTGCGATTCATTTGAAGAGGAAAACACTATTCCACAAAATGAACCTGAATCAGGCTTGGTTGCCGGAACTAGTACGGATGAAAATCTTAGAAAAAATTCTCAAGGCATTGGAAATGTTACCGAGCGAGCTAGTAGAAACTACGATCTCATGGAAAATGCATACTATGAAATGGTAAGGAAGCTAAAGCCAGATGAAATAGAAAGGATTAAATCTACCAGTCGCTCAAAGCGCTCATTCGTCGTAAAAATGATGGGTAAATCCACAGAGCTTTTTGATCAAAATATTCTAAATAAAAGTAAATTCCTGAGTGGCTATGCTGTTGAAAATTTGAGAGAATTGATAGAGGATAACGATAGTTTCTCTGGAGATGAGCATGAAATAAGCTACGACATTGCTGCCGGAGTAAGATTAAATAATTTGTCCAGAATAGACGAAAGAAGAGTTCTTCAAGAGTTAGGGAAATTTAGAAATGAGAGTACTTTCCAATTCTTCAAACATATCCGTGATCCAAAAATTCCAGCAGCTGGTTGTGGTCCATATTGTGATAGCCTTCCACCTATCAAGCAACCAGAATTAGAAGATACATATAAATTTCTTTTAGAGGTGGAAAGCTTCAATGCTCAACCTTCAAGAACAGATGCTGGAATCATCGGACTGGAAATTAATTCTGGGGTCGATCCACGTTCCGTCGCTTTACTCTTGCCGGCTGTGCAAAGATCCAGAGTAGCGGCGAGGATAAATGCTCGTGGAAAAGCTGATATTCTTTTGGAGTCTCTCGGTAGTTTCTATGGAATTAATTTGGATGATAAGAAAGGAGAGCTTCTGAAGTATGGAGGGTCTGGCTCCATTTTGGCCTTAATTTCTGAAGATTATGAGCCTAATGGAGATCTTGATTGGTCTACGATTCAATTAAATCGTTCAAAGTTTAAGTTTGAAATGTTCTTCTTCTGGTCTGAGTATTGGGATTCTAACCAAGATGCTCCAATTCCAGGAACAGCAGGGTGATTTTTTAATCTTTGAGTAGTGAAAACCGGATCTTTTGATTCGGTTTTTTTTGTGCCAAAATAGGTAGATCATCCTCATGGATTTGTAGAATTCTGGGGTAACCACCTGTGACTTGAGCATCCGATAAAAGACAAATGATCTTACCTCCCTGAGTCAGTTGGACAGTGCCTGGGAATACTGGTGCAGTTGGTATTGACTCTAGTCCATTTGGAAACTCCTCTTGAATCTGGACGGCCATCGTGTTTCTTAATGTGGAGACATGAAGATCTGAACTGAATATTTTTTCCGCAATTCTCTCAACCTTGAAACTCCAATCAAACCCTGGATATACCCTGACTTTTATCTCATCTAAATAACTTTCATTCCATTTTGCTTTCGCAAAGTTCTTATCATTTTCAGGGTTAGTGTTAGTAAAATAGGGTAGAATGATTCCCTTGTTAAGGGAATCCGCTTCCGAGATACCTGCGAATTGGCTTCGGGATCCTAGGACCTTCTCTGATTGAAATCCACCTGAAATTCCTAAATAGAGAATACTCCCTTTTTCAAATTTGCCAATGTTTAAAGTATCGCCTGAAGAAATTCGGATTAGCTCATTCCTTTTCCCTGATTGATTATTGATTTTAATCTCAGCCTTGGCTCCAGCCAGACAAATCCAGGTATCTGATTCAAATCGAATTTTAAAACCCGGTTGGTTTATTTCAATCTGAGCATCAGACTCCATGTTTTTCAGAAGATGATTATTCCACTTAAAAGCCCTGCTATCCAAAGGGCCAGAAACTGGAATTCCAACAGAGGCATAGCCACTTCTTCCAAGATCTCTGACCAGGGTCCGTGGCCCTGCAGAGATTATTTCAGCATATGCTACATCCTTTATCAAAGCAGAATTGGATTGGTTTTGGTTAGCGTTGAATTCTCAAATTCTCTCAAGGAAATAGGTTTAAACTTGATGGAATCACCTGGATTAGCCCAGACTGGTTTTTCAGCTTTGGCATCAAAAAATGAAATGACCGTGCGACCGATTACATGCCAACCCCCAGGTGAGGCACCAGGGTAAATACCCGTTTGATCACCGCCTATGGCCACAGATCCAGCCTGTATTGATCTTTCTGGAAACTTCTTTCTAGGATTGGCCAATACCGGGTCTAAGCCTGAGAGGTACATGAATCCGGGTAAGAACCCGAAGAAATGAAGTTTGTAAGCAGCTGAGCTGTGCAATTCTATGATTTGAGCTGTGCTCAGGTTTTTAGATTCAGCCAAAGCCGGAAGATCAGTTCCTAAGCTCTTATCATAGCAAACTGGTATTTGCCAGGTTCTTTGTGTTTTAGCCTGAATTGAAATCTGGAAATTCTTCAGCCATTTGGCTAAAGCTGTTGTTTCAGGACGCTTATCCCATTGAATACAAATCGTCCTAAAGCTAGAGCGTATCTCTATAATTTCCTTTGAAAATTCTGTCTGAATTCCCTCAATTACTTGTAGCCTTTTGTTCAAAAGCTCATCTGAAATTTCTTCTTCAAAGGTTATTTCAGTGAATCGGTTGGCTATTTGATTTAGCTTGAATTTTAGGTCCAAAACTTCTTTCTGATGTCAGGTAGAAAATCGAATAAGCCTG
>CAZLUY010000686.1:0-2191 GCA_964562785.1 uncultured Limnohabitans sp.
ATTTGTATTCCCATCGATGAAGAATACTTTTTCTATAAGCACCTTGACCTACCCGTGACGTTACAAGACCACTTCTTTCAGTCTTATTCGGAAGAGAAATTAAAAATTCACTTTTAGGTTCAAGAGCCACATCAGAAGTCACAAGATCCTGTGGAATTTGATATGAGGATGAACCTGTACGCTTGAAAAAGAATTTTATCCCGATTCTTTGTTTACCCTCATTGTCATGGGTAGAGTAATAATCACTATCTATAAAAGAAAGCTCGCTAGAAAATTGGACCATTCCTCTAGCCACATATTCAAACAGGAAAACTCGTTTACTTATTTTCAAATGATCTCTAAGTTGAAGGTTACCATGAGTATAGGTCATATCGCCTTCCTGTCCTTCACCAGAATATGAAAATATCTCTTCATTCAGCCATTGATCTTTGTACCCATATTGTTGACCGGTGGAGCCTGAAAAAATGAAGATGTAAGGAAATTTTGCAGATGGAGCAATTCCACTTTGCCTATTTCCTCCATACATATCATGGATATCTGATCGGCGATATATTTGGCCTTCCTGAAACAAGTATTGGTTAGTTGAATCTTTAGATATAAAAACTTTTCAACTAAAACAATAGAATTGGGAAGTCTGGATTTTTGGCCTGTTAAGCGATTATCAAACCTCCTCTACCAACAACCTTTCCCCAACCTTATAGCTTAGGGATTCTTTATTGCCATTAAACTGCACCAATACGCTGCTATCAAAGGCTGAAATCGAAAGAACCTGAAGATGAGTCCCCAGGCTTAGTCCCCTGGTATCCAGGAATTCCAAAAACTCCTTGGAGGATTCTCCTAGTGCAGAAAGTATCACCTCCGTGCCTGGGCTGCATTCTGTGAGCCGCTTATTAGATTGAATCTCAATATTTCCATTTTTATCAGGAATGGGAGATCCATGAGGATCTGTTCTGGGATGTCCCATAAGTTCATCCATGCGATCGAAAAACTCTGGTGATTCTATATGCTCTACTTGCTCAGCAATCTCATGTACCTCATCCCATCCAAATCCCATCTTTTCGACCAGGTACATTTCTGCCAGCCTATGCTTGCGAAGAATTAAAGCGGCGGCCTTTCTCCCTTCTTGGGTGAGCATAAGAGGTTTATACTTCTCATAGCTGATATACTTCTGAGCCTTCAAGTTCTTAACCATGCTATTGGCGGTAGGCTTACTGACGTCCAGGGCCTTACTCAAGTCGGATAGGGAGACTTGCCCTGTCTTATTGGACAAGTGAAAAAGGGCCTTTAAATAATTCTCTTCTGTGGGCGTAGCCATGGCTGATTTCTTTTCGAGTCTTAGAACAATTCTAAATACCCTATTGTTAGATTAATCAAACTTATTAATTTTGTTCAGCTAAATAAAATATTTGATATCCAAAAGTTGTAAGAAGGAATTTGCTGAAACACCCTCAAGACTTACCGATTATCAAATCGTCTATGATTTACCTGAATTAAGAGTAGAAATATTTACCCCTATGCAACTTTGTTGCATTTATGAATATCGAGTCTTTCCAGACCTATGAAAAGAAATTTACTCTTCACACTTGTATTCTTATTTACCGGAGCTTTAGTAGCTCTGGCAGAAACCGGTACGCTTACCGGTCAGGTATTAATTGAGGATGTTCCCCTACCCTTTGCCACGGTGACTTTAAGCGGAACCGATCTAGGAGGCATCACGGATGCTGAAGGGAAGTTTAGCATCTCGAATGTGGCTTTTGGTTCCTATGAGCTTACAGTAAGCGCAACAGGATTTCTAACCTATTCTCAGGCTGTAGAGATAAGTTCAGCATCCAATAATTCGCTTAAAATTTCTCTTACCGAAGATTTACTCAACCTTGAAAGTGTAGTAGTTTCCGGATCACGCTATGCTCAGGATAGAGCAAATAGTCCCGTGGTTGTTGGGGTAATAGATAATAAGCTATTTGATGTCACCCAATCCATTACGGTTTCCGATGGACTGAATTATCAGCCTGGAGTAAGAGTGGAGACCAATTGCCAAAATTGTGGATTTACCCAGGTTAGACTAAATGGTTTAGAAGGAGCTTATTCCCAGATTCTAATTAATAGTCGATCGGTATTTAGCGCATTAAATGGGGTTTATGGTTTGGATCAGATTCCCTCCAATATCATCGAACGAGTGGAAGTAGTACGT
>CAZLUY010000687.1:0-2052 GCA_964562785.1 uncultured Limnohabitans sp.
CCAATCATCGGTCCATGAAAACACAAAACATCCAGCACAACCTTTTTCAAAAATCTTTCGAATTTGCCAATTCAAAGTTTCGGCTTGATTCTCAAGACCATTTCTAAGGCTGTCAAGTCCGATTTCTGAAAGAAGGAGAGGCTTGTCCTCAGCTAGGTTATGCAACTTAGGCAAGTACTTATCCAGTTTTTGCTCAGTCTCCAGGAAAACATTGAAGCAATAAAAATCTAAAAATGTAAGGTCCAGATATTCAGTTGTGGGATAATTAACATAAGTAACCAAAACTGCCGGATCTACCTTTTTTACTGTCAGATAGAGCCTTTTCAGAAACGAAGAAATTTTTTTATCTCCATACCACCTTACGATATTGGCTGGAATTTCATTTCCTATGGCAAAGCAAAATACCGCAGGGTGAGCTGCACACCTTTGGACGTTTTTTCCTAATCTTTCGACTATATCATTTTCTTGATGTTTGGTTTCTAGAAATGTCACATGTTGTTCCCAAGGTAATCCAACCATCATTTTCAGTCCGTACTCCAGGGCAAGGTCCATAACGGCTTTGTTTGGTACAGTATAAGTTCTGACCGTATTGATGCCATTGTCTGCCATCATTGCGAAGTCTCTTTTTATTACCTCTAATGGTGGAAATAGATCCTCATTTTCGTCAGGGGCAAAGGTTCCGTAGGTCGCACCTTTAATATAAAACCTTTGATCACCAAGTTTAAAAAACTTACCATCTATGGTTAGACGACTGCTGCTTCTTTCGATTATGTTCATAAGATTTTGATGGCTTAGTTTTTAGGCTTTAGGAGTATTCTTTAAGTGAGGATTGATACAGCTTTTAAAGCTTGTTTAACTTGTGGATTTGAAAGAAAGGAAGAGGATATGAGTAGGGAATAAAAGGGATTAAGCTACATGCAAATTATGCCTTAAAGTTGGAATTATGATAAAAAATAGCATTTCATTCCTGTTTATGGGATCAATTACATTTATTGCTTGGTGTACAACAGAACTTTAGATTCTTTACCGGTCAGTCAATGGTTATCAATGCATTGTTTGGGCTTTCTTTATTCTTATATCTGATAGTATTTGCAAACTCTTTGAATACTTAAAAATCATGAGACAGCAACTTTTACGACCTGGAGCCGAGGAACTTTCATATGAGATTAGAGCTATAGTAAAAAAGGCCAGACAGATTGAGGCTCTTGGCTTTCCAATGACATGGGAGAATATTGGCGACCCCATTCAAAAGCACAATCGTCTTCCGAACTGGATGAAAGAGATTGTAGCCGATCTATTGAAAAGAGACAGTACCTATGGCTATGCAGATTCAAAAGGGGTTCTGGAGACCAGAGAGTATTTGGCAAAGTTGAATAATGCCGCAGGTGGCGTAGAAATAAGTGCTGAAGATATTCTTTTCTTTAATGGCTTAGGGGACGCAATTGCAAAGCTATATCAGTTCTTGACCCCAACAGCAAGGATAATCGGACCTTCGCCTGCCTATTCTACACATAGCTCCGCTGAAGCCGCTCACGCCAATACTGCACCGATCACCTATAAGCTTGACCCCAATAACCAATGGCTGCCTGATGTAGAGGACCTATATATGAAGGTGAGGTATAATCCTTCCATCGTTGGAATCCTGATTATCAATCCTGATAATCCCACGGGTATGGTTTATCCCAAAGAAGTGTTGGAAAACTTCGTGAAGATTGCAGAGGAGTTTGATTTGTTTTTAGTAATCGACGAGATCTATCAAAACATTACTTACAACGGTGCCAAGGCTATTCCCTTATCCACTTTGGTGGGTACAAGGCCAGCGATATCATTAAAAGGAGTTTCTAAAGAATTCCCTTGGCCTGGAGCGAGGTGTGGCTGGATGGAATTTTACAATCGACAGGAATCTCAGGAATTTTCGAAGCTCTGTCAGACTCTGGAGAATGCCAAGATGATCGAGGTATGTTCCACCATTTTGCCTCAATTGGCGATCCCTAGGATAATGAAACACCCTTTGTATCCTGCTTATCGAAAGGAGGCTAACGAAATGATTGG
>CAZLUY010000688.1:0-2080 GCA_964562785.1 uncultured Limnohabitans sp.
CTCGAAAAGTAGATCAGTCAATTTGTTAGAGGTTGATTCTAAGTGTCCCCCTTTCAGCAAAACTGAGGTTCCATATTTTTCACCGATTTCTCTTGCTGAAGATTCAAAATTGTCCCCGTTGATAGAATGGCCAATCAGCAATTCCGCTTCCAGAATGTTTGGTGTGATCAAGTCAGCTTTCGGTAAAAATTCCTTCAAGCAGTCTATAGCATCTTCTGTGATCAGATGGTCTCCCGAAGTCGCTACCATAACCGGATCAAGTACGATTTTCTTTGCCTTGTACTTTGCCAACTTCACAGCAACAGATTTAATGACTTCGCAGGAGTGAAGCATACCTATTTTGATAGCCCCAAAATCAATATCACTCAAAACAGCATCCAATTGCTTTTCTAGATGGGGAATAGGGATGGCATGGATGTCAGTGACCCCTACAGTATTTTGTGCGGTTGTTGCTGTGATTACACTGGCAGCATAAGCTCCACATGCGCTAATGCTCTTTATGTCGGCTTGGATCCCTGCTCCTCCACCGGAATCACTTCCTGCAATCGTCAGGACACTTTTATATGGTGTTTTTAAACTTTCCATTGCTCCTGATTATATGCGCTGTCCCAAAACATCCATTCAAGCTTTGAAGCCTTTTCGAAAGCCTTTTCCATTTTTTCAAGCAATTCATCAGAGGCAGCATCCGCATGCTTATTAGTGATCTCAATGGCCCTTGATACTGATGCAGCAAACTCTTCTCCTCCGTAAGTATTTATCCAGTTTTGGTAGGGGTTATTCTCTTTGTTCGATTGGTTCTCCAAGATGTAATCTCCCACCTTTTTGTATATAGTAAAGCAAGGTAGGACCGCAGCCAGAGCCTCTGCCAATGATTGGCTATTCGCCATTCTGGATAAGTAACTGTTATACAGTTCACAGCTCGGTGATGGCTCGGTTTCAGGTGTTTCATTTTTCAGGAATGTATTGTGCAACTCACCTTCTACATAGATAATTCCGGTTGCGGCATCCAAGAAAAATTGAGTTTCTTCCTCCTTATTACATTTCACTCCAACGGTAGCTAGTACCTTTTTGTATTCTGACAGGTAAATAGCATCCTGTTGGATGTAAAAAATAAAAACCTCCCTAGACAAATTCCCATCCATCAGTTCCTTTAAAAAAGGGTGAGAAATGATTTTCTGAAAGATGGGATCAGTCTTGGCGTCTATGGTTTCGTACCAGTTGGACATATTATTTGCTTTAATTCTCTTGTTTCTTTTTCGGGATCGGATGCTTGTGACATAGCAGAAATTACGGCAACACCATCAGCACCACATCCAATGATTTCACCTGTATTCGATTTGTTTACACCTCCTATACATACTACAGGTCTTTGACTTATCGTGCGGATCTTCTTCAAGCCTTCAATTCCTAAAGGAGGATCCAGATCCTTGGTTTTTGTACTCGTGCTAAAGATTGGAGAAAGACCGATATAATCTACATTTTCAGTATTAGATTCTTTGGCTTGCTCCAGATCTCCAACAGATAGTCCGATGATTTTTCCCTTTCCCAAAAGCTTTCTCGCTTCAGAAACGGGCATGTCCTTTTGACCTAAATGAACACCGTCTGCCTCAACTGCAAGAGCAATGTCAATTCGGTCATTAATTATAAATGGAACACCATATTTATCACAAATGAACTTGGCCCTTTTCGCTCTTAAGAAGAATGGCCTGGTGTCCAGGGATTTTTCTCTAAGCTGAACAATGCTTACCCCTCCTTTGAGGCCAGCTTCAAGGATCTCGAAAAAGCTATTATCATCGGTAATTCTATCATCCGTGACATACATCAAAGAGTAATCCTCTTTTTTCATTCTTTTTCTTTTAAGCCATGGAGGGCGTCCAGGAAGGACATCTGGAAACTACCTGGTCCTGAAGATACTTTTTCCGCGTGACTTCCTGCTGACCCCATGATTTGCATGGCTACTGTGGCAGCTGCATGGGGATTACTTTCTACGCCTAAGCAAGCACCGATAATGCTGGTAGCTGTACAACCCATTCCTGTGACTTTTGACATCATTGGGCTACCTTCAGAAACTTCACTAATT
>CAZLUY010000689.1:0-5258 GCA_964562785.1 uncultured Limnohabitans sp.
GTGTCGCTGTAGCTGAAAACCATCTCCTCTAACTCCTTTGGATCTCCACCAACTAAGCCAACCAGAAAATCTACAGGGGCCAATACGGTTTTATCGATAACGTTTTTGAATGTCTCCCAAACGATTTTACCAACATTTAAATCAGGATCATTGAGATCGCCACTCACAGGAATATCCAACTCGACATCACCATTCCTGTCCGTAAGTAAGAAAAAAGCGAACTTCAATGGAATACTGTAGAGACCCGCATCACTCGTTTCAAGTGCAGCATTCTTCACCAGAAGCTTATTTTCACTTTCAATCTGGCCTTCAACAATTTTAGTTTGGCAGTAATAATACATATCTCCTTCCAAAGCCGAATGTCCAGTATAATAATTGGTGTATATGTTCAAGTCTGGAAGGAGGAAGTTCTCTAGAGATATATCCAGGGTTAGGTTATTATAATCATTGGGGTCAATACCTAAGGATGCAAGAAGATTACCTCTATTATTAAGTTTCATGGTAGAATTGACTTCCAGCCAATCTGAATCATTGGTAATATCTTTTGTGTCAATCTCTATTTCAGTAAGGTTATAATTAAATGGTTCGCCCGTTAAATTGTCACTGTAGTCCAACTTCCCATTAGTTAAAATAAACTCATCTATTTTGTAAGTCAGGATTTGATCAGGAGTGCCTGGATCATCGTTAAAGGTTGAATCCGGCTCTCCTTCTAGGCCAAAAATTCTGGAAAAATTATTGCTGGCTGAATCAAGTTGAAAATAGGTGTAGGAATCAATGACCTCAATTTTATTCACATGATAATCTGTGTTATAGTAGTCAATTTTATCTGCTAGGAAATTGACTTGTTTGGCTCTTAGAAAAAGCTTGTCATCGAAATCTTTCATTTCAAGATCAAAGACTGAAGCTTCCAAAAACATGATTAGCTTTTCATACTCATAAATATTGCCTGAAACCCCAAGAGTAAAATCTATGGTACCATTCAAAGAACTTAACTCTACTGACTCCCGCGCATACTCATAAAATGGGTCTAGGTATAGTTTGGTTACATCGAGATTTGCGTCGAGCTCCCCGGAATTTGGGTCAAAATCAAAATTTGCCTGAAATCTCCCACCTCTTCTCATATCAAAAGCTACGTCAGCAGAACTCTTCTCTGATTGGTCCCAGCTGATAAGCGGAATGGATAGGTCTATTCCTGGTACATCCGTAACATTGCCTATTACACGATTGTCAAAAATGAAATGGGCATCGTTTAACTCTATATTGGAAATGCTATACTTGAATACCGACTCATCATCGCTCTCTTCCTGATCTGAATCCTCAGGTAGATGAAATTCTATCAAATCATCATAATTGAAGCTGGAGTCTTCCATGATCAATTGTGCGAATAAGCCCTGGATATAAAATTTTTCAATCGCCTTCTCATCCTTGAAATATCGTAATGGTTCCAGGTTCAACACAAGAGTATCGAAAGAAGCAAAAACCTCTTGTCCATCCTCTTCCATCATTTCAAACCCATAAACTCGAGCGGTACTGGTGAAAAAATTAAACTTTAGTTTATCTATTTCAATTTGTCTGCCTGTTAGCTCTAAACTGTTTTTCACTAAATAGGATCGGACCATAGAAGGTCCGAAAATCATCCCAAATAGTATAAGAAGAAAGATGGTTGACATAGAACCAATTAGGGTTTTAGACTTCATAAAAAGTAAATCTTCAAATTTGAATCAAAAATGAATTAAAGCAATTGCATTTTCCTTATATTTTTTTGTTTTAACAAAGGAGGTATAACTAAAAATCACGACTCCAACCATGGATTTATTCACAGTTGCGACAATCTTAATTGTTTTATCTGCTGGCTTCGCATTTATAAATACCAAGTACCTCAAGCTACCTTTCACTATTGGATTGATGCTGATAGCCATTTTGTTCACACTGGGTGTGACCATTTTGGGGAATTTCAGTCCATACATTATGGATAAGGCTAACACCCTAATCCAATCGATTGATTTTGAAACCATACTTCTCGATGTAATGCTAAGTTTCCTGCTTTTTGCAGGAGCATTACACACTAAACTTGATGCATTAAGAAGTCAAAGAGGACCTATTGCTCTGTTCGCTACCATAGGTGTGGTTATGTCCACATTTTTGATAGGCACAATGATGTTCTTCGCATTCTCAAGCTTTGGCCATCCCATTGATTATATCTATTGCTTACTTTTTGGAGCATTGATCTCCCCTACCGACCCGATCGCTGTTCTCGGAATTTTGAAGGATGCTAATGCCCCTAAAAAGCTAGAGACCAAAATCGTAGGTGAATCACTTTTCAACGATGGTGTCGGGGTGGTGGTATTCCTTGTCATTTTTCAGATAGCCCAACAAGGAATGGATGCGGTAAGCCCGGGCGATGTGGCGCTCTTATTTCTTGAGGAAGTAGTTGGTGGAATTGGCCTGGGACTCATTGCCGGCTATTTAACCTTTAGATTGATGAAAGTCATTGATCATTATGAAACTGAAGTAATCATCACGCTAGCCTTGGTTATGGGGCTATCTGTATTAGCTCATCTTTTGCATGTTTCAGGACCTCTGGCCGTTGTTGTGGCCGGCATATTCTTAGGCAATAAATCACCAGAAATAGCCTGGTCTAAGACCACTCAGGGTTATGTGGATAAATTCTGGGAATTAATCGATGTACTTTTGAATGCAGTCCTCTTTGTTTTGATTGGCTTAGAGCTGCTCATCATTACAGTCAATACTGAATACATCCTATTTGGCCTCCTAGCTATTCCTATTGGCTTGGTGGCAAGATATCTCGCACTTGCAGGGCCGGTAGCACTCTTCGATAGCAAGCTAGATTTTATACCAAAAACTACCCTGATCATGACCTGGGGAGGAATAAGAGGAGGTATTTCCATTGCACTTGCTCTGTCGCTTGGCGCTCAGATGGAACGAGATTTATTCTTAACTGTGACCTATGTGGTTGTTATATTTTCAATTTTAGCCCAGGGCTTAACTATTGGATCTTTGGTCAAAAGAATAGTCGGTAAGACAGCATCAAGCCAAGACCGAAATGGATAACGATTGCTTAGTCGGTCTTTTAATTTTTGTCATAGCCCTGCATTTCGTTGCGGGTATTGGCTATGTTCTTTACAAAATCCTAGGCAAAAAGGATTGATGTAATCCCCTGATCTCCAAATGTTAAAATTCCCCTATTCCATTTTATAATCGAATTATTCTATTTACTTTGTTTTTCAAAGTACTTTTAAAATGAATAATCCAGATCAAGATTTAAAGGAAATAAAGAGCATCATGGAGCGAAGTACTCGCTTCTTATCCTTAAGCGGAACCTCGGGGATCCTAATAGGAATTTATGCAACTATAGCAGCTGGGATAGCCCATAAATGGCTCTACTCTACTTCAGCCTTTTTCGAAGAAGTATCACCTGCCATGGATTCAGAGATACTGATCCCTAAATTCATAATGCTTGCCGGAGCCTTGATTGTGCTGACCCTGATCACATCGTATTTCCTTAGTCAAAAAAGAGGAAAACAAAAATCTGAATCCATTTGGTCCGCAGCTGGAATGCGTTTTATATCTGGACTATTCATTCCGCTGATTGCTGGCGGTTTAATATGTCTTTCACAGGTACTCGCTGGAAAGTTTGATCTCATCGCTGGAATCACCTTATCCTTTTATGGATTAGCACTAATAAATGCCTCTAACTTTTCAGTTTCAGCTATAAAGAAGTTGGGATATCTCGAATTATCGCTTGGAGTAATTGCGTTCTTTTTTCCATCTCTAGGCCTACTTTTTTGGTGGCTTGGCTTTGGACTTGTACATGTGATTTATGGCATTCTGATGTACTTCAAATTTGAAAAGTAAATGAAGGCGACTTACGATAAGGCCTTTGAGAATGTGATCCGGCTTCGGGTCATGTCCATCCTGATGGTGAATGAATCCTATGATTTCAATTCATTCAAACAGGTGATGGAGGTGACTGATGGGAATCTTGCGACCCATCTCAGGAAACTGGAAAATGCCCATTACATAGAAATGAAAAAGTCATTTAATGGCAGAAAGCCAATGACCAAATATTCTATCACTTCTGGGGGTAAAGATGCCTTCAAAAAGCACTTATCCTTTCTGGAAGACCTCATTCAAAAAAATAAAATCTAATTTCTAATCATTTAATCCCCTAGGTTATGACAGCACTAAATGAAGAAATCCTCAAGCATTCGACAGAGCCTGAATATTTGGAAAGACTTTATCGGAAGGAGAAAAAAGATTTTTCAACCAGCTTTATGGAACTGTACCCGCAACTGAAAGGGCAGCCATTGGCTGATTTCTGGAAAATACGTTTAGGCTACAAATCTGAACAGGATGGTATTTCCTGGGGCACATTCCTGGAGTTTCGATTTGTGATCATTCTAGGGCTCTTAGCGGGTCTTTTCGCCAAGACTCAGCAGATGTTTTCTATCGATGAAGATTTCTTCTACTCCAGAAATATTGGCTTTATCATATTCCCCTTCCTTGCGACCTATTTTGCCTGGAAGAATAAGATTGAGCTTCCCAGATTAATGGGTATGGGCTTGATTTTCCTAGTGAGTTTAATCTATATCAATCTCCTACCAGATGATCTTTCGAGCGATACACTTAACCTCGCTTGTCTTCATCTTCCCCTTATGCTTTGGGCTGTATTAGGTTTTTCCTATACCTCGCCTGATCTGAGAAACCTTGACCTCCGAATGGACTACCTCAGATTCAATGGTGACACCATTATTATGGGCGTAGTTCTAGGTGGGGCCTTTGGCCTAATGTCTGGTCTGACGATAGGTCTTTTTGATTTAATAGGTGTGAGTATTGATGATTTCTATGTGAAATACATTCTGGTCTTTGGTCTATCAGCCATCCCTCCAATGGCTGTGCACCTCAATAAATCCAACCCTCAGCTTGTAAGCAAGGTATCCCCTATCGTGGCAAAGATTTTCAGCCCCTTGGTTCTTGTGATGCTTACCAGTTATCTAATTGCCATAATCTATTCGGGAAAAGACCCATACAATGACAGGGAGTTCTTGCTCCTATTTAATATGTTGTTGATAGGTGTGCTGGCACTGATATTCTTTTCTGTGGCGGAAACGTCTAAAGGAAGCAATCGAGGTTCTGTATGGGTGCTAACCTTGCTATCCTTGATCACCATAATAGTCAATGGAATAGCCCTGTCAGCCATTGCCTTTCGAATCTCGGAATGGGGAATTACCCCAAAT